>CAIYKV010000220.1 GCA_903926855.1 uncultured Bacteroidota bacterium
ATAAAGCGGCGGCCTCATCTAACTCTTCCTTGTCACCATCTTTCAAAGGTTGTTCCGTTCCCTGCTGCACTACAACGTGGAGATCATTCTTTACCAATTGTTTTGACAAAGCCATGCCCTTCATACTAATCGTATTTAAATAACCAGCCGGTAATAGATAGGTGGAAGAATAGTCCAAAACCTGCCCCATAACAGATGCCGTTCCCGTCATAGTCAAATCCTTCACTGCATTGATAGCCGCTTCACCTCCCTGTGCTTCTATACTTTTTTTGAAGATGCTTTCAGCTGAAACCGATGGGTCTGCTTTTTTCTCAACAGGGGCTTGCTTTTCATTACCATATACATCAAAATACCTGATCTCTCCATATTTCTCAAGTCCCTTGGCAATCTGCTTTGCATTTCCAACCACCACAATATGAAGATGCTCCGGTAATATATATTTTTCGGCCATTGCTTTTACCTGGGCATTATCCACTGACGCCAGTTTCTGCAGGTAGTTCTGGTAATAATCCTTTGGCAAATGGTACCGGGCTACATTCAATGCAAACCGGGCAATGGTTTCAGGACTTTCCAATGAACGCGCAAAGCTTCCATTCATTTCATTCTTGGTCTGATTGATTTCTTCTGCACTTACATTTTCTTCGCGAATACGATTCAACTCAACCAGAAACTGACCAATGGCACTATCTGTTTTCTCATTACGAACAGAAGCATTGGCGGTAAAATTTGCTACCAGTTTATCCGGATTAATACTTGAATAAGCCCCATAGGTAAACCCATATTTTTCACGAAGATTTTTATATAATCTCCCGGATGAGCCATTCCCTAAAAGGGTATTCATCACGGAAGAGGGAATCACATCCGGCTGTCCGGGTTGTAATTGAAAAGGAGTAACCAGATTGATTACACTCTGCACGGCACTCGGTTTATCAACTATGGCGATATAGGTTTTGCCTGGCGCGGCTGATACAGGATAAACAGGTGCCGGCACGCTAGCTCTTTTCCAGGTACCAAAATTTGCTTCGGTTAATTTTTTAGCATCTTCCACTGTAATATCACCCACAAAAATCAGGTAAGCAATATTGGGTTTCCAATAAGTCTGGTAATAATCACGGATATCATCCACGGTTACTTTCTTAACCGTTTCTTCGGTTTCTACTTCACCATAAGGATGCGATTTACCATACATTAACCTGCTTACCACATTCCGGGCAATCGCATTTACATCTTCTTTACTCTGTGCCAGACTTGACAATTCCTGTTTACGAATTTTCTCCAACTCATCTGCCGGAAAAGATGGACGCAAAGCAATATCTGCCATCAAACCAAACACTTTGGGGAAATTATTGGTGAGTGAAAAACTACTGACACTTTTAGCTGAGCTAGTAATGGTTGCACCCAGATAATCAACATTTTCATCCAAAACAGCTTTATTCATCTTTGTGGTGCCCCTGCGAAAAAGCTCTCCGGCCATACTAATCATTCCGGCTTTATCGCCCTCCAGTATCGCATCTCTGTCTATAGTAAGCGTTGCTGATACCCGTGGCAATTTCGTATTGCGTACAACAAATACTTTTAAGCCATTGGGTAAGGTAAAGAATGCGGGCTCCCCTACCTTGATCGCTGGTGCGGGTCCGGCTTTGGGAGCATGTGTCCTGTCAACCTGGGCCCATATCAGCACAGGAAATAGAATCAATATGGATAGAATTAATTTTTTCATGTTAACTATTTTGAAACAGTTGGATAAATTTCATTTCCGATTAGCGCCAGAATCTATTTATTGCTTGGTTCCTTTTGGAACATAGTATAATACTACCCGATTATCTGCATTCAGGTATTTTTTAGCTACCCGTATCAGATCCTCTCTGGTTACTTTGTTATACTTGTTGATTTCTGTATTGATGAGATTGGCATCCCCAAAATATACCTGGTAATTGGCTAATGTTTCTGCAATACCCTCCATGGTTGAGTTGCGGGTAACAAATTCTGTGGTTATCTGGTTTTTTACTTTTGTAAACTCATGCTCATCTACCATCTTATTTTTGACACCATCAATCACTACCTGGATTTCTTTTTCCAAATCCCCCGGTTTAATATTCATATTGGCAATACCATAAATAATAAATAAACCCGCATCTTCCAATGCATAATTAAATGCCCCTGCAGCAACAGCCAGTTGCTTTTCATCAACAATATATTTATTCAACCTCGATGAGTTACCACCGGATAAAAGAGTAGATAACACATTAAAAGCATAATACTCATCGCTCCCTTGTTTGGGTGATCGATACGACATCACTACAGCGGGTAATTGAATATTATCTTCTACTACATCCCTGACTTCACCACCTAATGGCGGCTCTGTAACTGTTGGACGGGGAACAGGTTTATTACCTTTTGGAATCGTTCCGAAATACGCCAGTATCTGTGCTTTTACTGCGGGGATATCAATATCGCCTGCAAGACTTAACACACAATTATTGGGTACATAAAATGTTTTATAGAAATCTTTAAAATCGTCCAATTTGGCCCGGCTCAAATGGTCCAGGCTACCAATAGGCTGCCAGCGATAGGGATGTACCCGGAAAGCACGTTTAAAAATTTCTCCGATCAAGCTGCCATAGGGTTGATTGTCTATCCGCTGGCGCTTTTCTTCTTTCACCACTTCTTTTTGTGTGTTCACACCAATATCTTCAATCTTAGCATGTAGCATCCGCTCACTTTCTAACCACAAACCCAGGGCATATTGATTACTGGGAAACAATTCAAAATAATAGGTTCTGTCCTGGGTTGTATTTGCATTATTATATCCGCCGGCATTGGAAGTGTATTTATCAAAATCACCACGTTTTACATTATCACTACCCTCAAACATCAGGTGTTCAAAAAAATGCGCAAACCCCGTACGGGCTGTATCTTCATTTTTAGACCCAACATGATACAAAGCGGATACCGCCACAACAGGAGCAGATTTATCCTGGTGAAGTATGACAGTTAAACCATTGGCCAAAGTATATTTTTCGAAAACAATCTTCGGAGCCTGGGCCTGCATACCCACGCTGATTAGTAAAACGGCAGGCATTGCCAATAACCATTTTCTCATAGTATTATTTTTAGTTCTGCATACAATATCAGTACAAAAAACGAATTAACCATTTTTTGTATAGGTTATGGGAAGTTTTCACATTTCCATCACAGGTAAATAACTAAGATAATCTGATTCTGTTAAATAGATTCTGAAAGAATAGCTGCAAGATTTTGGGGATCTGGAGACATCCAACGGATTTCGGGATCCTTAGTAAACCAGGTCATTTGCCTTTTTGCATACTGGCGGGTATTCGTTTTGATTTGAACTATCGCCTGTTCCAGGGATGTTTCGCCATCAATAAATGCAAACAACTCCTTATATCCTACGGTTTGTAATGCGTTGAAATTTTTATACGGAACCAAACTTTTCACTTCTTCTAAAAGCCCGGATTCAATCATTTGGTCTACCCTATCATCAATCCGTTTCCTGAGTATTTCCTTGGGTAGCTCTAATCCGATTTTTATGACCCTGAAAGGTCTGCTGATTTTTTTTCGGGTCCGATAAACCAGGATAGATTGGCCGGTTGCATTCAATACTTCCAAGGCACGCATCAGCCTCTGTGGATTCTGTTGTTCTGTAGAT
This sequence comes from uncultured Bacteroidota bacterium, assembly GCA_903926855.1. GTDB lineage: Bacteria > Bacteroidota > Bacteroidia > Chitinophagales > Chitinophagaceae > Sediminibacterium. The sequence goes on from CAIYKV010000220.1 coordinate 3,671, forward strand.
ATCTTCCAAAAATCAGGGTCCTTTTGCTGAAGCTCCTTTTGTAACCAGATCAATCCTTTGGTTTCATATCCCTCAATTACCTGTTTCCTGACTAATTCAGGCACTTCGGGCATTGGATCAATTCCTTCACAAAAGGACTTGATATAAAGACCTGTACCACCTACCATTACAACTATCGGATTTTTTTGAAATAATTCTGTCGCCTTATCCAATGCATATTTTTCAAAACTGCCGGCATTCAGTTCTTCCGTTATAGAATGAGAAGCAATAAAATGATGCTTTACTAACATTAGCTCCTCATCCGAAGGCCTCGCTACGCCAATCTTCAACTCTCGATAACATTGTCTGGAATCGGCTGAAATTATCTCAGTATTAAAATGCCTGGCTACTGAAATTGCAAAATTGGTTTTACCAACAGCAGTCGGTCCGGCTATAATAATGATGGTAGGTATTTGTTCCATAAAAGCCGGTTGGGAAATACATAAAGGGCGGAATGAGGATAAAAATTAACCGGCTTGCCCCTTACCGGTATTTTACAGGTTAAAATTCTTCTTCTGTGCCAGGATCAACTTCCTCGGATTCTGATTCTGATTCCGAATCAGTATCCGCATCCCCTTCTGTACCAAATCCTTCAGTTGCTTCAGAGAGATCATATTTTTCTTCTATATCGGCGAATTTATCACCTAACAGACTTTTGGTACCATATTGCTGCGGACCAATCCCTTCTGTTCTGGATACAGCAGGGTAACTGATCTTGGTATTTTCTTCCTTACTTACATGAATGAGTTCCACGAGAAATATCCAATGCTTTTCAAAATCGTACTCGTAAATAAATTTTTGATTGGTATCCCGTATTTCGGTACTGATAGCTATATCAGCCATCAGCAAAGGTTCCACTACATAGGGCTTATCATATCTTTCAAAACTGATTTCCCTTCCCCTTTGCCAATTATCATTACTACGGTAGAAAGTAGCTTTATGTTTAGAATCAAATTCAAACGATTTTAGAATCGCATAATGTAAATCCTGAAAATGCTGCGTATGTCTGATCACTATGTCCCTGTAAACCGAATCATCTTCTTCGAGATATATCCTGAATTTTAATATAGCCATTCGTCTTGTATAATTGGTTGTTTGAAGTTTCGATTAACCGCCGGTTCACAAAAGTACAATTTATTCCACCGCCTGCAAGTTCAGTTCGGCAGCTTTTTGCAGCATAAACTGGTAAGCCGCCTCATATTCATTGGGAATCAGTCCGTCTAAAATCGCTTCCCTGATAGCATCTTTTAGTATACCTACCGGTTTGCTGGGGGATAACCCAAATTTCTCCATAATCAATTCCCCCGTAATGGGTGGCTGCCAATTACGGATTTTATCTGTTTCTTCTACCTCCTGTAGCCGATTACGAACCAACTCAAAATTCTGGAGATACCTTTTCACTTTCGCCTTGTTTTTACTGGTTATATCAGCTTCACAAAGCATCATCAGGCTGTCAATATCTTCTCCTGCATCAAATAATAGCCTTCGTATGGCACTATCGGTAATATTTTCCTTGGTCAGACTTATGGGCCTTAAATGCAGTGCCACCAGTTTCTGTACCCATTTCATTTTTTCATTGAGCGGCAGCTTAAGGCGGGTAAATATTTTAGGAACCATTCTGGAACCTACCACTTCATGACCGTGAAATGTCCAGCCATGCCCCTCTTCAAAACGTTTGGTAGCAGGTTTCCCAATATCATGGAGTAATGCGGCCCAGCGTAACCAGAGATCATCCGTTTTTACAGAGATATTATCCAATACCTGCAGGGTATGATAAAAATTATCTTTATGGCCTTTCCCATCAATATATTCGGCACCATACAGATCCACCTTTGTGGAAATATCTCATGCAATAGTTTACTTCTGAATAAAAGATCCCATCCTACAGAAGGTTGGGGACTAAGCATAATCTTATTTAATTCTTCGGTGATCCTTTCCTGGGATACGATTTTAATTCTGTGGACATTATCAGTAATTGCCTGGAAAGTCTCCGGCGAAATGGTAAATCCCAGTTGTGCTGCAAAACGAATGGCCCGCATCATTCTCAAAGGATCATCACTAAATGTCTGCAAAGGCGCAAGAGGTGTTTTGATAATTTTGTCTGCAATATCCTGAACCCCATTAAAAGGATCAATCAGTACACCAAAATTTTCCTGATTCAAACTGATGGCCATTGCATTGATGGTAAAATCTCTTCTGTCCTGGTCTTCTTTTATGGTACCCGGTACAACTTCCGGCTTCCGGCTTTCTGAACGATAGCTTTCCTTCCTGGCACCTACAAACTCCACTTCTAATTCAGGCAACCTGATCTGCGCAGTTCCAAAATTTTTAAAATAGGCAACTACCGGCTTGGGACTGAATAAAGAAGCTACTTCATGCGCCATTGCAATCCCATCCCCTATACATACAATATCGGCATCTTTGGTTTGCCTTCCAATCAGTTTATCGCGTACAAAACCTCCTATCAGGAAGCTGGGCATTTGCAATTTTTGGGCTGCTGCTGCTATCTGGTTAAATAAAAACTCTTCCTTTTCTGTACAAGGTATCTGCATACTTGGCAAATGTAGGGTTGTTTGGTTTTGTATTAATGGGGTAAAACATTAAGCAATTGCTCCGTTCTGATCATACTGGCACAATGAAAATGATGCAATGGACATTTCGCTTTTCCATGAAGGCCACAGGGCCGGCAGCTAAGGGGTTCTTCCACTTCTATGATATATTTATTATCTGATAAAGGGCCGAACCCAAATGCAGGAATTGTGGAGCAATACACAGCCGTAACAGGAGCATTTACAGCCGAGGCAAAATGCATGGGTGCAGAATCATTTACATAGTTCATTTGCGCATCTTTCATCAGGGCCGCAGATTCCAGAAAATTAAGCTGACCAGCCAGGTTACTAACCCCTGTATTACCCGAGATATCTTTTATGTTTTCACATAATGAATGATCGCCGGGTGCGCCAAGCAGGTAAATCACTAAATCTGGTGGTAACGCAGCAATGAAATCAGCCCATTGTATCGCGGGAAATTGTTTGGTAAACCATACAGAAGCTGGCGCAATACAGATATATCTATTTTTTTTCCACCCAGCCACTGTTTCCATATCGGTAGAACCGGGATATAATTTGGGCTTTCCCGGAACATCGTCTGTAAATGATCGGATCAATTCATGGTTTCGTTCTATTTCATGCAGACTGTGAGAACCATCGGAAACAATATGTCGGATCACATCCGTAAACAAAAAACTAAATGGATTTTTATCAAACCCAATCGTTTGTTTTGCTCCTGAGAATGCAGTAATCAGTCCTGTGGCAGCGAATCTTTGTACATTGATAACCTTATCATACTTAATAACCCTTATTCGTCTGATCAGCCCCAATAAATGCCTGTATTTATTTTTCTTCTTATCCCAAATCAATGCAGTATGAATAAAAGGATGGTTGGTAAATAATGACTCATTCCCCTTTCGTACCAGTATATCAATAGACGCATCAGGTAATTGCTTGTGCAATTTCTCAATCAATCCGGTAGCCAATACCACATCTCCGATAAAAGCAGTTTGTGTGACCAGGATTTTTTGCATCTGGCAAAAATAGTATATCTATCGCCGAAAAGGGAATCTGGACCTTGCTAAATATAAAGTGATACCCCCTGTTCAAAATAATGAACCTATCACAGGTATGGTAGCCTGATAAAAGAAAAATACAGAAACATCAACAATGACTTTATTGAAAAAAAATTGCCAAAAAAAGCAGGTTATTTAATTTCTTTCATTTATAAAAAAAACACATTTTCATTTATAAAAAAGAAGTTGTATTTTGATAAATCTCATGAAACCAGTTTCTGTAAAACCAAGAAACCCCCTATCCAAAACGCATGTTTACTTGTCATTTTGTGTTAATTTACCCAGTTTTATCAAATCTTATAGAGACCTTATAGAGACCTTATAGAGACCTTATTGAGACCTTATTGAGACCTTATAGAGACCTTATAGAGACCTTATAGAGACCTTATAGAGACCTTATAGAGACCTTATAGAGACCCAACAGTATGGCAACTTTATGAATACCCTAATGATAACAGCAGTATACAGTAATGCAATAGTATTACTAACCTAATCAAATACTAATGTAACACTAACTCTTGCCCTAACGGAACTTACTGTCACAAATTACTGGCTACTACTATTAGGTAATTGATAGATATATGTATAAGCGAACTTCCAACACAACAACTTATTCATATTCCAATTCATTGCTAAAAAATTCCCAGTCGAAAAGGATAAAACTGGAAGATATTTTATGTAATGAATGGGTAACGGAAAGAGGTCGTTTTGCTATAATTCTTCTGGGTGTTCTGTGTATGGAATGTCCATCAATACCTAAGCTGATCAATGCTTTCACCAGGTCCTGCATTTTATCTTTCGGAATATCTAAAATGATTTTTGCCATTTGAATCAATTCATACAATAATGTACAAAAAAAAACGGAAATAATCAATTAAATAATGGCTGAAAAGCAATGCAGGGTTGACTTTTCGTGCTAAGACATTCTGTTACAAACAATTAACATTCTTGTCTATTTTCGCACCGGGTTATGCACAATTCGGGAGGCTTACGGACGAATAATACTCAGCGAACCGTCTTTCTCCCATTTGATTACGGAAGAGGGTTTGCGGAATTCAGTATCATCTTGTCGATAATTTACTACATAATCAACCCCATCCTTAATAATGGGCTCAATATCTTTAAAGCATTGTGGCGCAGGATAACCGCTTAGATTGGCAGAAGTACTCACCAAAGGCTTACGAAAGCGTTTGATCAGGTGTTTACAAAATTCGTCTTCGCAAATACGGATACCCACCGATCCATCTGCTGCCAGCAGGTTCTCAGCCAGTTCAATCGCTCCTTCATAGATAACTGTGGTAGGCCTTTGTACACCCTTGATATAATCGAAAATTTTTAATTCAGGCTGGGTAACATAGCGGAGAATATCTCTTTCATCTGCCACCAAAACAATCATGGCTTTATGATCCGCTCTTTTTTTGAGTGCATAAATCCTAGCCACAGCTTCTGCATTGGTGGCATCGCATCCAATACCCCAAACAGTATCGGTGGGATAGAGAATTAGTCCCCCCTGCTGAAGCTTTTCGAGGCAGGGTTCAATATCATTATTAAATGGCAACATGGCTCCTGTTTTCAATCCGATTTCAGAGGCAAATTACAGAATGTAGCAGAACTATTCCCTATAAACTTTTGATCATGTATGTTTGCAAAAAAAAACAGCATGGCATTAGAAACGCTTATATTGGAAGCCTGGCAGAACAGGGAATTATTGAAAGATCCGAAGTATACAGATGCAGTAAAATCGGTAATTGAAGAAATTGACAAAGGCAGAGTTAGGGTGGCTTCTCCCGGAGAATCTGGCTGGGTAGTCAATGAATGGGTGAAACAGGCAATCCTGCTATATTTTGGCATCCAGCAAATGCAGACCTGGAACCTGCCCCCCTTCGAGTTCTATGATAAAATGCTTTTGAAAACAGACTATAAAGAGTTGGGCGTTCGGGCTGTACCGCCTGCTACGGCACGTTATGGCGCTTATATAGCCAAAAGCGTTGTATTAATGCCCAGCTATGTAAATATCGGGGCCTATGTTGACGAAGGGTCGATGGTAGATACCTGGGCAACAGTAGGCAGCTGCGCACAAATTGGCAAACATGTACACCTGAGTGGTGGAGTAGGTATCGGCGGTGTACTGGAGCCCTTACAGGCCAGCCCCGTAATTATTGAAGATGGTTGCTTTATCGGCAGCCGTTGTATTGTTGTAGAAGGAGTAATCGTTGAAAAAGAAGCTGTATTAGGCGCAAATGTAGTACTCACGCAATCTACCAAAATCATTGATGTGAGTGGAAATGAGCCCATAGAATATAAAGGAAGGGTACCGGCAAGAAGTGTGGTAATACCGGGTAGTTATACCAAAAAATTCAATGCCGGTGAATACCATGTAAGTTGCGCATTGATCATAGGACAAAGAAAAGCCAGCACTGATCTGAAAACCAGTCTGAACGATGCTTTACGCGATTTTAATGTAAGTGCTTAATGTTATACCTGTGACCCGCAATTGCAATAGCGGGTCACAGGTATAACCCCAATAGAATGACCCAAAAACAAACCCACCATATAACACTCGCCGGATTCCTGATCTCGCTTACGGGTGCCATTCTTTTTTCAACAAAAGCAATTTTTGTAAAACTCGCCTTCAAATCTACCGGTGTAGATGCGGTTACTTTATTAAGTCTCAGAATGCTTTTCTCACTTCCTTTTTACCTGTTTGCCGCCTGGCTGGTTTCAAGGAAAGAGGGAAAAACCCAACTCTCAACAAAGGAATGGTTATGGATTATTTTACTGGGGATTTTGGGGTATTATTTGAGCAGTTTATTTGATTTTATCGGGTTACAATATGTTTCTGCCGGGTTGGAAAGACTGATCCTTTTTCTTTATCCCACTTTTGCAGTGCTGATCAATACTTTTTTCTTCAAATCCCGGCTAAGCAAAATACAAATTGCCGCATTAGTCCTGACCTATCTCGGTATTGGAATTGCCTATTTTGGGGAATTACAACTGGATACTTCTAATCCAAAATTTCTGTTTGGGTCATTTATGATATTCCTTTGTGCAGTCACCTATTCCTTTTACCTCGTAGGTACAGGCAGAATGGTTAAAAAAGTAGGGGTCACTCGGTATACGGCCTATGCCATGCTGGCTGCGACAATGGGGATTTTTATTCATTTTATTTTCTCCCATCCTATTTCCGGAATCCCTTTTACATATACATTAACCGGCTATTCGGTTGCTCTTGCCATCATTGCTACCGTACTTCCTTCTTTTATGATGAATAATGGGATGAAAAGAATAGGCAGTAACAATGTATCCATCATCACCAGCATCGGACCGGTATCGACAATCATACAGGCCCATTTTTTTCTTGGAGAGAAGATCATTGCTGCCCAGGTATTTGGGACGATCCTAGTGATTATGGGTGTTATTTTGATTGGATGGCAATCGAAATATGAAGGGGGAAATTAATGGTTACATGGGTAAATGGCTTAATTGTTTAATTGTTTTACTACAAAAAATAAACCATTCAACCATTTAGCCATGTAACTATATAACAATTTAACCATCCCCCCATTTACCGACACAACACCCCCACTTACCGCCTCCCCTCCCCCAATAACCTATTTCCCATTGTACCGTATCAAAGCCTGGAATAGATTTGTTCTATAAATAAAGACCATGAGCAATCAAATTAAAAACAGAGATGGAGGAAGGGCCATTGCAGGTTTACTTCTGGTAGGCGTTGGCGCCGCATTATTATTAAGAAATATGGATTTCCCATTTTTCCCTTATTGGCTGTTTACCTGGCCGATGATTCTGGTGCTGGTAGGAATTTATACTGGCGTAAAACATAATTTTCGGAATAATTCATGGATCATTTTGATTGGGCTGGGTGCTTTTTTCCTGGTAGATGATATTTTCCCGGGTATTAGTGTAAGGCCATTTTTCTGGCCAATCATCATTATTTTAATTGGAATAGTCTTTATACTTAGACCCAGAAGCAGCAGCAGATGGAGAGATTATAGAAGAGATTATAGAAGAGATTATGATACGCAATTCAGGTCAGGAGATTACTATACTTCAAGTGGTTTTACCACGGAAAAAACAAGAGAAGCAGGCGATATTCTGCATATCAGTTCTATATTCAGTGGCGTTAACAGAACAGTTTTATCTAAAAATTTTCAAGGCGGCAATATAAGTTGTGTGTTTGGCGGTGCGGAAGTAGATTTTACACAAGCCGATATTAATGGAAGGGTTATTCTGCGAATTGAACAGGTATTTGGAGGAGTAAAACTGATTGTACCTTCTCATTGGGTTGTACAAAATGAATTAGATGGCGTTTTTCATGGTGTAGAAGATAAAAGAGGATATAAATCCCCTTCTACGATTGCCAATCCCGACAAAGTACTGATTCTGAAAGGATCCAGTGTGTTTGGTGGCGTTGAAATCAAGAGTTACTAATCGCATTCAAATTTTCAATTTAACAAGCTAATACATTTTATCATGCAATGGTACCTGGCAAAACTCGTGTACAGAATCGCTTGTGATAAAAGAGATCATCCTGCTGAATTTGATGAGCAAATCAGGCTGATTGAAGCAGAAGATGATTTGCATGCTTTTCAAAAAGCCAGATTGATCGGAGAAAAAGAAGGTGAAATAGAAATGCATTCAATTGGTTCGATAATCGCCTGGAAATTTGTAGATGTTTGTGAATTGCATAAACTGGATCGTTTACTAGATGGTGCTGAAATGTATTCTCAAATCCGTATTCAGGAAAATGCAGATGCGTATATTCGTGATACACGAAAAAAAGCACTTTTTTTGTTCGACCATGCAGTAGATCGTTTCACGGGAACCTATTAACCAATCATGCCTGTATCAACTACCCAGTTATCAAGAACACGTTTCCCTGTCGCTGCTTTTGGTATCTGGTGGCTTTTCTGGTCCATTCTTCATTATAAAGTGCTCAGTAATTTTGGAATTGTATTTTCTGAGTCCGCCGTAGATAGTTTAATCAGCAATTTTTTACTTGCTGCATTTTGCCTGCTTATCCTGAATAATATGCGTTATTATTTACCAGGAAAAGAAAGGTACTGGTATGTGCTCTTACTCAGTTTTATTCTCAGCGTTATCTGGCTAGCGCTTACAAGGGGTATTTTATGGGCGATTTTCAACCAGGATATGGAGTATACAAGAATACTTTCGCAATCATCCAATATCCGGTTTGCATTTGGTTTTTTGATGACAGGATGTGTTACCATGCTAAGCCTGATCTGGTATACGCAAAAAGAACAAAAAGCCATCAATGCATTGAAACAGGAGGCCGAAAATCATTTGCGTGAAGCGGAGCTTTTCAAACTCCGCCAACAATTACAACCTCATTTTTTATTCAACAGTTTAAATTCAATCAGTGCTTTAGCAGGCTCTCAACCCGAAAAAGCAAGGCATATGATTCAACAACTGTCTGCTTTTTTAAGGGGAACCTTAAAAAAAGAAGAAAGACAAATGATTCCCCTGAAAGAAGAGATCAGTTTTCTGGAATTGTACCTGGAGATTGAGAAAGTAAGATTTGGGAACAGATTGCAAACAGATATTCAGGTAACTGAAGAAGCCGCTACCCAATTGATTCCTGCATTGATACTACAACCCATTGTGGAAAACGCAATCAAATTTGGATTATATGATACCATGGATGAAGTGCGGATCGTAATTCGTGCATCGCAGACCCAATCCGGATTAGAAGTTACCGTGAGTAATCCATTTGATCCGGAAACATCTGCAGGCGGACAGGGAACTGGCTTTGGGCTGGCTTCCGTGCAAAGAAGACTATTTCTTTTATACAGCAGGAATGGACTTTTAGTAACCTCTGTTACGCAAAATATTTTTACCACCTTACTTACCATACCATCATGAAAGTGATTATTATAGACGATGAACCATTGGCCCGGGGCATGATTAAAGAATATCTGCAGGCATATCCCGATCTTACTTTAGTGGAAGAATGTAAAGATGGATTTGAAGGACTAAAAGCCATTCAGGCACATCAGCCTGATTTGATTTTTTTGGATATTCAAATGCCCAAGATCAATGGATTTGAAATGCTTGAATTGATTGAACAACCACCTGCGGTTATTTTCACTACTGCATTTGATGAATATGCGATTAAGGCATTTGAAGCACATGCTATTGATTACCTGTTAAAGCCGTTCAGTAAAGAGAGGTTTGAGAAAGCTTTGGAAAAATGTAGGAATTCCGGAATGACAAATGCTATTGGCAATACACAGAAACTGACAGAGGCAATGCAAACAGATACTAACCCGGCTAGTCATACCCGGGTGGTGGTGAAAGATGCAAACAAAATAAAAATCATACCTGTTTCTTCCATACAGTACCTTGAATCGGCTGATGATTATGTTAAGATTCATACGGCGGATGGAACCTATCTTAAGAATAAAACAATGGGCTATTTTGAAGGAATATTGGAAGCACAGAATTTTGTAAGGATACACCGTTCTTACCTGGTAAATGTGCAATTAATTACCCGGATAGATCCCTATGAAAAAGAAAGTCATATAGCAATACTTAGTACCGGTAGCCGCTTGCCGGTTAGCAAGTCAGGATTTGCTAAACTAAAAAGTATTTTGGGAATCTAATGCAGTTCATTCTCCCGATGAATATTGCATTGCTTTTTGCTCCTGCACCATTTTAATGATAAAGGGGATTTGAATAAAATCACGTGATTTATCTAAAAAATAATTAGCCCCTAACCGCATACACTCATCCTGGTAAATAGAAAATGCATGATTGGTCAGCATGATGATAACCGGATACATATCTTTTCGTTCCCTGATCAGCTTTAAAATATCTATGCCATTCATGATTGGCATATTAATGTCGAGAAGAATGATATCAGGACGAAAATTATCCAGCAATGCAAAAGTTTTCTCAGCCGAATCAGAAGTTTCTGTTCGGCTTACGCTTTTAATTGTACTCAGCAATATCTGTAAACGTTGTAAAACGAGTTGTACATCATCTACCAACAAAATCTTAAGCCCTTCTGTTTGCATCATGGTGAATATGATAAAATAATCAATACCAAAAAAAGCTTTGTAGCATATGCTACAAAGCTGAAGTAGCTTTTTACACTACCTGGTTTTCACAGGAAAATAATTTAGAAGATTTCAGAACAAGATAACTGTTCCTATTATCAACAATTCTCCAAGAGGATATGCTTTTATCAGACAGGATTTTATAATCATAGCGGCATAAACCATGCTATTACCGTATAATTAATCTGACAGTACAAAGAAACAAGGAATATGTAAGGTGAAAAATAGTGTGATCTGTAAATTGTGCGTAAGGATCGATCCCGTACTTGTAGTAATCCCCCTATTGAATCCGCTTATAACTTGTGGAAATTAAAAAGAAACAACCGCTAAGATTGATTAGATAATATTATTTAAAATAGCATACTTCACCAGGTCAGCATTATTCTGCATATGCATTTTCTCCATTATTCTTGACCGGTAAGTACTAATGGTGTTTACATTCAGGGATAGAATTTCGCCAATGGCAGAAATGCTTTTGCCCATGACAATCATTTTAAAGACTTCAAATTCTCTGTCAGATAATTGTTCGTGTGGTGATTGGGTATTGTTTTGTTCAATAGAACCTGCCAATACTTCGGCTACTTCACTGGTAATATATTTTCTTCCGCTTAGAATTTGTTGAACCGCTTTTACCAATTCATACGGTGCGCTCTCCTTGGTAAGATAGCCGGACGCGCCGGCTTTTAATGAACGAACGGCATATTGTTCAGGAGCATGCATACTCAGCATGAGCACGGGTGTTTGTGGTGTATGTTCTTTGATCTGTTTTAAAATTTCAATCCCGGAATACCCAGGCATGCTGATATCAGAAATAATAATATCCCATTTTTCATTCAAAGCTTTCTTGAGCAGGTCTGCAGAATCTGCCACATCATGAATATCCGCAAAAGGAAAAGATTCTACCAGTATTTTACGCAATCCTTCGCGTATTAGTGTATGATCATCAGCTATCAATATTCTCATTCGGGTTCTATTTGGGGTAGTGAGTATCCTTTTTAACGGTTAGTAAACATGTAAAAGTACGAATTATAAAAATCCATTACCCTTATTCTGATATTTAATGAGATATCAACAGTTTTTGTCAGGCTTATCCCATCCTCATTTTCCATCGATATACCATTATCGGCTTTGCCATCTTAGACAGCCTGATTGGTGTAACCTAGGATTGGATAAAAACGGGACTTACTATAAACTGCCAGATACTGCAAATTTTCAGGCAATTTTTACTGGTTCTTGCAAATTTTTTACAAGATATTTTAATTAAAGCATTGATTTAGTGTTATATACACCGTTTTACCCCGTTTAAAACACCGTTTTTTCACCCAATCCCGCAAAAAACAGAATAAAATCATTTTTGCTGAATCCTTACTTAGATTTGCCATTTTATACAGACACCTACTAAGGTTTATATAACCCATTAATTGATCAGGATTATGACATTTGAAGAATTGGTAAAGAATCATTCCGCAGAAATGATCGAAAAATTAGTAATCAGGGTAGTTAGTGAAGATCCTGTAGAAGTGCGTTTTGATTATCTGGAGCAGGATCAATGGTCGGTAATAACCATGCATGAGTATGAGGAAGACAAAGAAATTGCCATCAGACTGCACCCGGGCGATTATTATGAACTCTATTTCGGATATTATGATGATGAGGATGATTTTTTTGAGATCCTGCACCCTTTTACAGAAGAAGAGAAAAAGATATTACCGGAAGGACTTAAGAAAATCATGAAGAAAGTATTAGAAGATGAGCAGGGGATGCGCATTTCAGGCAATTTCCTTTCCAAATAACTTTCTGCTTATTAAATCAGTTCCGCATTCCTCCCACCTACAAAATAAATCGCTTCTCGCGGTTTAGGTATTAATCCGATCCTGCGTGGATAGGTTAGGCCGCCAGTTACAAATTAGTTGCATAGATAAAGAGGAATATTTTTACAATTTATTCACATATAAATTATTTATATATTCATTATTATTCAATGCGCAGTTCAATGTTACTAAATTGCTACCTTATTATTAAAAAGAGGTTAAATTAAATTATGTGGAAATCTATCATGCTATGACTTGCCTTAGTTGAATACATTTGCGCAAAATCAAATTGCCAGATTTTAACAACTCATTCTGTTATGTTTTTCAATAAAGAAAAGAGCTTGTTAAAATACTTCGAATGCTTCTGTAAAAGGAATCTGAACAACAGGTTTTTATTTTAAAATGTAAAATAGTCCAAAATGCTAAAAAAGCTGCTTTATGTACTTACACTATGTATGGGTGTATTTACCACATCGCTAGTTTCCGCACAGGAAACAACGGCCGATATCCATGGTACGATTACCTCAGGTAAAGGTACTTTGGCCGATGCCGTTATTACAGCAATTCACCAGCCTACTGGTAGTAAGTATGTAACTACTTCCCGTAAGGATGGTCGTTACAACATTCCCAACGTTCGAGTGGGAGGGCCTTATGTAATTTTGGTTTCTTTTGTTGGTTACAGAGAAGAGAAACAAGAAAACATCAGTCTTTCACTGGGACAGGATTTCAAGGCTGATTTCAGTTTGGTTACTGCCTCTGCTTCATTAGGAGACCTGGTGGTGAAATCTGTTAGACAGGATAAACTGTTTAATAATTCACATACTGGTAGTCAGGAAATCATTAGCCGTGACCAGATTGAGAAATTACCTACAATTAACCGTGCTATTACAGACTTTACCAAACTGGAGCCAACATCCAACGGATTAAGTTTCGGTGGAAGAAGCAGCCAGTATGATAACATTACTGTTAATGGTGCCAACTTCAATAATGGATTTGGACTTTCCCCTACTTTAGGTGGTCAAACTGGGCAACAACCTATCAGTATTGACGCTATTGACCAGATTCAGGTAAACGTTTCACCTTATGATGTAAAACAAGGTGGATTTACGAGTGCCGGTGTAAACAGTGTACTGAAAAGTGGTACTAACACTTTTAAAGGTTCTGTGTATACTTATTTAAAAGGACCAGGAACACAAGGGTATAATGTGGATAATACCACCATTTCAAGGTCTCCTTTTAATTTCTATATTCGTGGTGCTTCTTTAGGTGGCCCCATCATTAAAAACAAACTGTTCTTCTTTGCTAACTACGAAGAATTGAACCAAACAGCCCCTGCTTTCAGTGTGGCTGCTTCTACACCTTCTAATGCACCTGCTGCGGGTTCTGTTTCTCAAATTGATACAGGTTCATTAGGTACTTTAAGCAGAACATTACAAAATCAGTTTGGTTATAATCCAGGTTCTTATCAGGGTTATTCCAATGCAACTACCAGTAAAAAATTGTCTGCCAAAATTGACTGGACCATCGATAGTAAATCAACTTTATCATTTACTTATCTGTATTTCAGATCTCAGGCACAGACTAACCAAAGTACATCCAGAGCGGGTGCTGGTTTCGTTAAAGGACCTGCTTCACAAAACTATACCTATGGCTTGCCTTTTAGCGCAAGTGAATACTATATAAATAATAATTTTGATATCTACCTGCTTGAGTTAAACACCCGATTTAACAACAAATGGTCTAACAAATTCCAGGTGGGTTATACGAAAGAAAGAGACCCACGGGCTCCAGGTAGCAGTAGCTTAATGCCAGCTGTAGATATCCTGAATGGTGTAGGTAATACCTATGGAACACAGGTAGCTACTTCATTCGGTTATGAAACCTATACGTATAATAACTTGATCAACACAGATGTTTACCAATTATCTGATATCGTAACATTATTTACTGGTAAACATGAGTTTACTTTCGGTACACAAAATTATGATAGAAAGTATGCTGATGCATTTGCTCCAAGTTATGCGGGCGGTTATCAGTTCCCTTCTTTCCAGGCTTTTTATAATGCCATTAATGGCGGACCTGTTGTAGATAAATATTATCAATCCTGGTCAAATATCCCAGGTGGTGCATTTCCGTTCTATTATGCAGGATCAACTGAAATTGGTTTATTCGCACAAGATAAATGGCGTCCTACACGGAACTTTACCCTTACCTATGGTTTACGATATGACATGACAATTTACAAAGCCGTATTCCTGGATAATCCATTCTTTGATGCTTTGAGCTTTAATGGTGCTTCATATAATATTGGTAAAGCCCCATCCAATGCTGTGATCTTATCACCAAGAGTTGGTTTTAACTGGGATCCAATAGGTGACAAAAGTGTACAAATCAGAGGTGGTGCTGGTTTATTCTCAGGTCCTCCCCCATTTGTATGGTTAGCAAACCAGGGTGGTAATAATGGAGTATTAAGTGCTTCTAACAACTATGTAAACGTTCCTTTTACAACCAATGCTATTGCGAATCCTCCTGCTGGAGTAGTAACTACAGCCCCTTCTACTGTTCAAAGTGCCACCAGCTATGGAGCAGCTGTTACAGCGCCTAATTTTAAATACCCTACTGTATTAAAAACCAGTTTAGCGGTTGATAAAAAATTTGCTGATGACTGGATTGTAACGGCAGAAGCATCTTATTCTAAAGATATTGACGCTGTATACTATTCAAATCTTAACCTGAACGAAAGCAATGGTTTTTCTTTAGCCGGTGCTGATAACAGGATTAGATACCTGGTTGCAGGAAATAATAACTCAAACAAAATATACTATGGCGCAGGTGGTGCCACTCAGGCCAACCCTAACCTGAGTTCAGCTATTCTGATGAGCAACAATTCTCAGGGATATGCGTATACCTTAACTGCTAAAGTTCAGAAAAACTATCGTAACCTGAACCTGACCGCAGCTTATGTTTACAGCTCAGCTAAAAACATTGCAACTGGTGGTAGTACTGCCAGCAGTCTTTGGAGTGGCAGACCCGTTGGTAACGCAGATCCTAATGGAGCTAATTTAGGTTATGCAGATTATTACCAGCCACATCGTATCATTGCCTCAGCAATGTATGCAGTTGCTTCAGGCAAACACTTTAAAACTACAATTGGTGCGATTTTTGAAGCGGCTCCTGCCGGAGTAGGTTCTTACACTTATGGTGGTGATTTGAATGGTGATGGTAATTCAGGAAATGACCTGATCTATGTTCCAAAAAATGCTAGTGAGATAAACCTGGTTAAAGCAGGATCTGGTGGCTTGGGTACTGGTGCCAGCACTGATCCAAGAACAGTTTCTCAGATTTGGAACCAATTGAACAATTTTATTAATCAGGATCACTACCTGTCTTTTCAC
Organism: uncultured Bacteroidota bacterium; assembly: GCA_903926855.1. GTDB lineage: Bacteria > Bacteroidota > Bacteroidia > Chitinophagales > Chitinophagaceae > Sediminibacterium. Next base: position 19,641 of record CAIYKV010000220.1, read on the forward strand.
CGCGGACAAGTTGTTCAGGCAAATGCAGTGGTGTTACCTGACTTTAAACACTTGGATATTAACATTACTCAGGATATCTACTTTACTACCAAGAACAAAAACGAATCATCAGTACACACTTTACGTTTAACCATGGACCTGATCAATGCAGGTAACTTCCTGAACAGAAACTGGGGTTTAGCCAAACAATTTACCACTACCTCTCCGTTAACATTTGAAGGTATGGCAGCTGATGGTAAAACACCAAGCTTCTCTTTCCCTTATATAGATGCTACCAACCAGGTTCCTTTGGTGAATAGCTTCTCAAATAATACCAGCATTTTTTCACGTTGGCAAATGCAATTCGGTATCAAATACATGTTTAACTAAACTCAATTGTTTGGTATAACTGGTAAATGAATCCCGAATTCATGAAATAAATAAAAGCCCTTATCATATAAGTGATAAGGGCTTTTATCATTTAACGACTTTGTGCATATTTGGCCCTTTATGACTTTATTGAAAAAAAAGCATATATGGTTGAATAGCCTCATTTTCACACTTTTTACTAAAAATTATTATATTTTCCAAATAATATACATTATTAAATTATTATTTTTTTCAACCCCATTTCAGTTACTTCGTGGCTAGTAATCCCCTCATTTTACCAGCCAATGAACCAGCTTACAAAAAGAATTATTCTTAGCTTTTTTGTCCCGCTATCTATCATACTTCCATCCGTAATACTATCTCAATCCAATACAAATCCAGCTAAAATTCAGGATAGCACCACCACCACTCCCGGTAAAATTTGGGGCTATGTTTTTGGTGATTATTATTATAAGGCACATAGTGATTCTGCCGGACGCGGGGGTACTAACCAATATACCGGAATCCCTCAAAGCAGAAATGCTTTTCAAATCAGACGTGTTTATTTAGGGTATAATTATGCAATCAATCCTTCCTTCTCAGCTGAATTGTTATTAGCCGCAGAAGATAATATTACAAATACAACCGGGACCACTACCGGTGATTTGTTGTCTGATAATAAACTTTCTTTTTATCTAAAGCTGGTAAATCTGCGATGGAAAAATATCTGGAAGGGAACCGATTTGGTCATCGGCCAGGCCCCTACCCCCGCATTTTCTCTTTTAACTGAACAAATCTGGGGATATCGTTCTATTGAAAAAACCATTACAGATATACGAAAAACACCTTCCTATGATTTTGGAGCGATGCTTCAGGGAAAGTTTGACCCTGCCGATGGCAAATTCGGGTATAATCTTATGATAGGAAATGGTACAGGCGCAAAACCTGAGAATGACAATTTTAAATGGTTCTATGGAGAAGTCTTTGCAAAATTTTTCGACAAGAAGCTAATCCTGGATGCGTATGCAGATTATGAAAGATTAAACTGGATACCCGGATTTCACCACAGTAGAAATATGCTTAAGGGGTTCATTGCCTACCAGACACCTGCTTTTACTTTTGGTACAGAAGCTTTTATTAACCACGGACAAAATGATGTAGCAGGGATAAAAGCAAGTCAAAAAGATACTTTGAGCGCAGATGCTACGGGAATTTCAGTATATGTAAAAGGACAAATAACTCCCAAAAAACTGGGCTATTTTGCCCGATTTGACAGCTATAATCCGGATACCCATTATACCCAGAATTATACTTCTTACCTGGGATTTTCAGCCAATTACGAACCCAATAACAAAGAGAAATTTGTCACGGCAGGACTTGATTATACCCCAGCAAAAAATATTCACTTCATGCCGAATATCTGGTACAATGGTTACCAAGCACAGCAATCAAATTTTTCCGGTGCTGCCAATCGTGATCATGATCTGGTATTCAGGATCACATTTTTCTATATTTACGACAAATAGATTGTAAAGCTTGTAAGCTGGCGGTTTTACTGTAACAGTTTGTTTACTTCCTCATTAAATTCCTGTAAAAATTCAGTGTAATGAATTCCTGTAGCCGGCCCGGAAAACCCGGTATGAATCTTTTGCACTTTCCCTGTCCTGTCAATAAAAATAGTAGTGGGAAAAGAAAGAAAATTCTGCAATGCCGGAAGAGATTGCACAACTGCCTGTTTATCTGCAAGACCACCTATTAGCATGGTATATTGGATACCAAACTGTTTCCGAAACCGGTCAAATGCTTTCTTTATAAAGGGAGCATCTGTCTGGCGCTCATACTGAAGTGCAATTACCTCTACTCCTCTTTGTTTATTTTGCTGATACCATGGACCCAGAAACCCGGCCTCATCCATGCAATTAGGGCACCAGGTGCCTCCTATGGCTATCACCAATGGTTTATTATGAAACTTTTCATCAGTAGAACTTACCCAATTTCCATCTGCATCCTGAAAACGAAATTGAAATGTATTAACGCCCTCTTTCAGATTGGTTAAGGTATAGGCATCGGGTAATGCGGCATTCGGATTTGGAACGGCTGTAAATGGAACGGCTCCCCTGGCATTCACATTCTCTCCTTTCAAAGTTCCATCAGCATTTACCACCGCAGTATATAAAGAAGGTGATGAACCGATAAATGCAGAAAGCTGTATCCGGTTGTCCTCAATATTCCCTTCCAGATACCTGGCATCCCCTGTAATGCGAAGAAAAGTGGCAGACACTTTATTTCCTTTTTGCCTGAATATCCCAACAGCTATTTCTTCTTTACCATTGGGATTGGCAAATACTACATCATAATTACCGCTGATATCTTTTAATGCAGATGACCCGTTTTCTTCAAACCGATAGGAAAGTCCTTTCTCAGCTTTTACCGGAACGGGATTGCCACGCAGATCTTGACGACGCAACACCCCTGTTATCGTATGATCATTCTGCAATTGTAAGGCCAATTCGTTTTCAAAAAGTGGTAATGGAATGAATATAGAATCACCTATAATACGAAGATTACCTGCCGGAAATTTTTCTTCTCCGTTTACCAAAGAAACTGCTCCTTCTCCTCCATTCGGGGAAATGATAAAATGAAAGGGTACATCTACACCCGCTTTAATTGTAAACACACCTCGCCAAATACCGGCTAATACAGTAATGTCGGGGTTAACAAACCCGGGTTTTGACTTCTGTAAACTCACTTGTAATTGATCCGATCCATTCAGCCTGATTTCCCTGGTTTCGTATTCATTGAATTGAAATATTAATATGGAATCCTTTTCCTTGACCGGGATGGCAAAAACACCGTCAGTCTGACTTTCGGATACCAACTGGCTATATTTGGCCAATACCGCCACACCTTCTAATGGGGTTGCATTATCGGCATCCATTACCACTCCTCTGATAACCCGGTTATTAGTAGTTTGCGCATTGCTTAAAACGGCGATAAAAAGAAATGCCAATAGCAGATATTGTTTGCATTGCTTTAATAAACTCATAGGTTGCTATTTAATTAATTTATAATGGAAGTCAGCCCAAAGCAAATCTTTGATTGCTTTATTTATTAGTCTATCAAATATATAGACTTTATTTGATGAATAAAGGCCTATGGTAGAAACCATAGGCCGTGTCCAAAAGAAACTATGCGAAATAAAAACCAAAACTCTTGTAGTTTTCGATTACTATCAGGCCTAAAGCCACCCATTTCATCAGGCTTGTGTAGTCAATTGGTGCCCGGCAAATGATTCTCTCACTTCGCAGAAATGTATTCTATTAAAAGTGCAAGACCCGGGACTTATTGATTTTGGGAAATCTAATTTGAAAATGCTCAATCCGAATAACCCATGAGATTAACAACAGGAATCACAACAACACAAAGAAGTGGTATAATAGGCTGAAAGAAAGAATACCTTACTGTTGCTGAATCCTGATTTCATGATAATTTTATTAGTCTATTAAAATAGTAGACAAATATAACTAATTTTTATTTCCGCCCAATTTTTTACAACATTTATTTGAAATATACAGCGAATACTACCCTGCTCAGGTGAATCAATGATTTTGCATCAAGAAACACAAATCAGTAATTTCAGGTATTCCCTAGTTTCCGTTTAACAAGCTGGTTTTCGGGTTACCTGATCTTAAGTTATTGAATATCATATACTTAAATTTATATTTTGGGCTCGATTCTATACCCATCACTATTTTATACTAGGTTATTTGCTTATTATTATCTTACAAAAAAATACAACTGATGAGAAAACTCTTAACGATTCTGGGGCTTATTGTTTGCATTGTGATCAATGCACAACAACCTGCCCAATCAAAGGATGAAGCCTGGAAAAAACAATACCGTGCATTTGCAACCAAGGTAAATGACCTGGTGCACACCAAACTCGAAGCAAAGTTTGATTATGAGAAATCATATATGTATGGAAAAGTATGGGTTACCCTGAAACCCCATTTTTATGCAACAGATAAAGTGACCCTGGATGCAAAAGGAATGAATATTAATAAAGTTGCTTTGGTAAATGCAGGAAAGAACATTTCACTACAATATCAATATGATAGTTCCTTCCTGAGTATACAGTTAAATAAAAAATACAAGGCAGGAGAAACCTATACCCTATATATTGATTACACAGCGAAACCATCAGAATATACAGCACAGGGTAGCCAAGCCATCACTGATGCCAGGGGACTATATTTTATTAATCCAAAAGGAACAGATAAAAACAAACCTACCCAAATCTGGACCCAGGGTGAAACAGAAGCGAATTCAGTCTGGATTCCTACGATTGACAAACCCAATCAGAAAATGACTACTGATTTTTATTTAACAGTACCTGGTAAATATGTGAGTTTGAGCAATGGTAAACTGATTTCTCAAACAAAAAATGCAGACGGAACCAGAACCGATTACTGGAAAATGGACCTCCCCCATTCTCCATACCTGATGTTTATGGGCATTGGTGATTATGCTATCGTAAAAGACCATTACAAGGATAAGGAAGTAAATTATTATGTAGAAAAAGAATATGAAAAAGTGGCTCGGAAAATTTTCGGGCTAACCCCTGAAATGATCAAATTCTATTCTGAAAAAGTTACCGGTGTTGATTATCCATGGGCTAAATACAGCCAGATTGTAGGAAGGGACTATGTTAGCGGTGCCATGGAAAATACTACTACCACTTTACATGGAGAAGCTGCCCAGCAAAATGCCAGAGAACTGGTAGATGCCAATACCTGGGAACCTGTAATTGCACATGAACTATTTCACCAGTGGTTTGGTGATTATGTAACCACCGAAAGCTGGAGCAATATCACCGTAAATGAATCCTTTGCTGATTATAGCGAGTATCTCTGGAAAGAATATAAATATGGGATGGATGATGCTTTGGAAGAGAACAATTCTAAAATGCAGGCTTATTTAAGTAATCCGGCCGATGCCAAAAAGGATCTTGTTCGGTTTTACTATGCTGATAAAGAAGATGTATTCGATAATGTGAGTTATCCTAAAGGGGGGAGAATCCTGAATATGCTCAGACATTATGTAGGTGATAGCGCATTCTTTGCATCGTTGCATTATTATCTAAACACCAATAAATTTGGTAATGGAAGTGCTACCAAATTGCGTCTCGCTTTTGAAACAGTAACCGGCAAAGACCTTAACTGGTACTTTAACCAATGGTATTATGGAAGCGGGCATCCGGTGGTTGATATCAGTTATGGATACGATGCAGACAAGCAATTAGCATCCGTATTTATCAAACAAATACAAACTGGCGACAAGGTTTTTTCCCTGCCCATTGATATAGATATTTACCAGGGAGCAAATAAAAAAAGATACAGCGTGTGGATGCAAAACAAAGTGGATACATTTACTTTTTCCGTTTCTGCAAAACCTGATCTCCTTAATGTAGATGCCGACAAATATCTTTTGTGGGATAAGAAAGATCACAAGACGACTTCAGAGTACGTTCACCAATATCTGTATGCCAAAAATTTTGTTGACAGAAGAGAAGCCATTGATTATTGCAATGCCCATAAAAAAGAGCAGGCAGCTTTTGACCTGTTAAAAAAAGGGCTGGATGATCCATATTACAAATTACGTAACAGAAGTCTTTTGGCTATCCAGGATACCAGTCTTGATGCAACTTTATTAGGCAAGATTGAAAAAATGGCTGTGAGTGATCCTAATAGATATTGCCGTTCTTATGCCATTAATGCGTTGGCTAAAACAAAGGATGCCAAATATCTTCCTATCTATCTCAATGCAGTGAAAGACTCCTCTTATACTGTAGCCGGATCTGGATTAACGGCTGTAAAAAGTCTGGACGAGGAAAAAGCGATCAGTTTATTGCCCGAATTGAAAAAAGATGCGAAAAATGCACTTAAAAATGCAGTAGAAGATGTTGAACTGCTTACCAAAGGAGATAAAGACTTTGATGACATGTTCACGCAATATTCCGGACTAAAAAACCTGGGAGAGAAATACCAGTCTTCGTTTAATTTCATCAGCTTTCTTTCTAATGTAAATAATACAGCCAACTTCAAGAAAGGTCTCGACGAAGTAATTGCATTCAGAGAGAAAGTAGCTCAATACGGTGTGGCCCCTCAAATAAATGAAGCCATTAAAACGATGGGAAAGAAAAAAGAAGCCAGAAAATTAAAAGCACCTAATGTTGCTGATATTGATGAACAGTTGAAATATATAAATAGTAAGGTTACTAATTAAGGTTGATTTCTGACTTAATAAAAAAAGGAAAGGTTGATAGCCTTTCCTTTTTTGTGCCCAGGAATGGATTCGAACCATCACATCCTTGCGAACGCTGCGACCTGAACACAGTGCGTCTACCAATTTCGCCACCTGGGCAGGGGGCATTAATTAATAATTAACAATTAATAATTAATAAATATTCAGGGGTGCAAATATAGGCGTAAGACTTTTACCTGCCAAGCTATTTTTCTACTATACAACCAGGAGGCTGCATCCGCGGATATCGGTATTGTCGAGGCGGCCCCAGATTTCAAAACTGCCATCTTCATATACCCTCCCTACGTCTTCGGTTGCTATAAAGGAACAACTGTAGATATTGGCTAAATCTATTACCTGCAATAAACCGGTACCGCTTTCTTTTACCAGTTTAGGGTCCTCTTCATCACGGATCAATACCTTCATCCAGGGTGGACAATAAAACCTGCCCTCCCCTTTTGAATATGCCTGACTGAGTAATTCGGTCATACCGTATTCTGAGTGCACCTGTTCTACCCCCAGTCCGGCTTTTAGCAAATCATGTACTTCGGCTCGGGTAAGCTCTTTTCGGCGGCCCTTCATACCTCCAGTTTCCATTACGATGGTATGTTTCAGCTGCTGGGGATAGGCTTCTGCGAAATCCAGTAATCCAAAGGTTACACCCATCAGCAAGGTTTTCTGGCCCTGTGCTTCCAGTTTCTGCAGGGTTTGGGATAGTTTCTCAAACTCGTCCAGATAAAACCCGCTTTCTGGGTGATTACTGGACCGAATCAGCTGATCGGCCATCACTACCAGAGAAGAATGCTTTCTTTCCAGATAAGAAGGCAATAATGCCAGTATACACCAGTCTTTCTCATCCCCATAAAACAAACGGAAAGCATTTTCAAAACTTCTCTGATAAATAGCGCCTTCTTTTATCAAATGCCTGCTATTGATGGTTTGGGTGGTACCACTACTCTCAAAAATCAGTTCTGGCTCAAATTGGGTGCTTGTAATGGTATGCGTTTTAAAGAAGGAAATAGGCAACGCTGGAATGTCAAGTAGTGTCTTTATCTCAATTGGACTGGTACCCGAAAGATCGCACCATTGCCTGTAAACAGGGTTATAGGCATATTGAAAAGAAAATATATCCAGACATTTCTCTGTAAAAAGTCCGGGTGAAACAGAGAAAATATTGTTAACATCGATTGAAGCCACTGCTTTGTATTGTAATGTTTTAACTAAATTTGAGTTTGACAATGAAACGAATGAAGACAAAATTATTAATACTATTGGCAATCCCGGTCATCTTTTATGGTTGCACCAAAGATTCCTATACATCTGCACCACAGATTTCTATTAAAAGTATTAATAGTTCAAAACTGAGTACGGGTGATTTACTACTGATTGATATCAATTTTACCGATAAAGAAGGCGATATTTCAGATACGCTCTGGATCCAGAAATTTTCAAGAACCTGCCCTAACACCGCTGGTGTGCAATTTACCAGTGCCAATAAAGTACCGGATTTTACGGCTACTTCTAACCTGAAAGGGGTGTTGGAAGTGGGTTATGCGTATAATTCCAATATCAATGGCTATAATACCATTTCAGGGTGCGGCAATAAAAACGATACTGCCTATTTTAAAATCTGGCTGAAGGACTTAGCCAACCATGTAAGTGATACCATCATCACGTCAAATATTATTTTACTAAAATAGACCGGTTTGAATGGGTTCATCAAATCATTATTCTTCGGAAATTACTTTTACGGTATTTGTGTAGTTGCTTTATCTATTGAAGCCAGTTTACAGCAACATGTTCCCTTAAACTCTTCTTTGTATTATTTATTTGTATTTACTGCTACTGTTTTATACTATACCCATGCATATATATCCGAAGAAATAACTGTTTCGGGTAATAAAAGAGCCATTTGGTATTATGAGCATAAATCAGCCATTATACAATCCCAGATATTTTTTTCTCTGGTATTAGGCATTACTGCAATTGTTTTATACATCAGGGTGGGCGCAAACCTAAATCAGATTACCTGGTTTCAATGGTGTTTACTGGGATTTTTTCCGTTGATAGCTATTTTATACTACGGGGGTCTGATTCCCGGGAAAACAAAGAATAACCTTCGCAACCAGGGCTGGCTCAAACCATTTGCCATCGGTTTTGTATGGGCAGGTGCTGTAACGGTATACCCTGTACTGACAAAAAGCATAGAAGACAAAACCCCCTATTCTCCCGGCTATACACAGGCTTTGCTTTTTTTGAAGAACTTCATGTTTATTACGATGTTATGCATCATGTTTGATATAAAGGATTATGCCTCCGATCATAATAAAAGACTAAAAACCTTTGTTGTACAATTTGGCTTGCGGAAAACCATATTTTATGTGTTAATCCCGCTTAGTTCTATAGGTTTGGGAACATTTGTCCTGTTTGCCATATTACGTGATTTCCCCCTGTTTAGAATACTGGTTAACACTATTCCCTTTCTATTGTTAATAACTGTTGCCTACTCATTACACCAACGTAAAAGCATTCTCTATTATCTTGCAATCATTGACGGACTGATGCTGGCAAAATCGGTTTGCGGTATCCTAGGTATGACCTTTATAAATTAATATTATGGCAAAATCGAAAACAACTAAGACAAAATCTCTGATTACGGATAAATCATTGGCTTTTCTGAAAGAATATATCAGTACCCCTTCTGCAGTGGGGTTTGAGACGGGTGGCCAGAAAGTGTGGCTGGAATATATAAAACCTTATGTTGACAGTTTTTTTACAGACCCTTATGGTACCGCGGTAGGTGTGATCAATCCTACAGCCCCATTTAAAGTGGTGATAGAAGCCCATGCGGACGAGATCAGCTGGTTTGTGAACTATATCAATGACCAGGGTCTGATTTACCTGAAAAGGAACGGCGGGGTTGATCACCAGGTAGCTCCGGCCAAAAGGGTTTGGATTCATGGCAAAAAAGGTCCGGTGAAAGCCGTTTTTGGGTGGCCTGCCATTCATACCCGGATGAGCAACCCCGAACAGAAAGAACCACAACCCAAAGTGGATAATTTAAGTCTGGATTGTGGCGCCAGAAGCAAAAAAGAGGTAGAAGCGTTGGGTATACATATCGGAGCAGTGGTTACTTATGAGGAAGGATTTGAGGAACTGGCCTACGATTACTATATCGGCAGGGCTTTTGATAACCGTGTTGGCGGATTTATGATTGCGGAAGTAGCCAGGTTATTGAAAGAAAACAACAAAAAACTCCCTTTTGGTCTATACGTAGTCAATGCGGTTCAGGAAGAAATTGGGCTAAGGGGTGCCGAAATGATCGCCAGAAGAATAAAACCGGATATCGCGATCATTACTGATGTTACCCATGATACCAGCACTCCCATGATCAGTAAAATTATTGAAGGAGATATACAATGTGGAAAAGGACCTTCACTTGCGTATGCTCCTGCCATACATAATAAACTTTTGAAAATAGTTCAGGATGTGGCAGAAAAGAATAAAATCCCTGTTCAGCTAAGAACCCTTAGTCGCAGTACGGGAACGGATACTGACAGTTTTGCCTATGCAAATGATGGCTGTCCTTCTGTATTAATCTCTATTCCACTTAGGTATATGCATACTCCGGTAGAAATGTTGCACAAGAAAGATATTGAAGAAACCATCAAACTGATGTACCAGACCCTGTTAACATTAACCCCGAAAACTAATCTGAGTTATTTATAAGGGATTGTATAAAAAACAGAGAAATCTATCCATATTTTTATCTTTTGTATTTTTGAAATCCTATGAACTGGGTTGAAAAACAAACCATACGAATTGCAATACTTGACCTGTACGAAGGTTTCCCTAATCAGGGTATGCGATGCATACGCGATATTATCTACAATTGGGGTGAGAACAACCAGTTTAACGTGGTTTATCACGAATTTGATGTAAGACAGAAACTGGAAGTGCCTGATACCTCCTATGATATTTACATTTCCAGTGGGGGACCAGGCTCTCCGCTGGATACAGTAGGTAATGATTGGGAAAATAAATATTTCGAATGGCTGGAAAATATAGAAAAATGGAACCTCGGCCCGGACAGTTTTCCCAAGAAACATGTACTTTTCATCTGTCATAGTTTTCAACTTGCCTGTCGTTATTATGGAGTAGGAACAGTTTGCAAACGAAAATCTACTGCTTTTGGAGTTTTCCCGATACATATGATGGAAGAGGGGAAAGAAGAAACCGTATTTGAAGGATTAAAGGATCCATTTTATTCTGTTGACAGTCGCGATTACCAGGTAATTGAACCCAATCATACCCGCTTAAGGGAAATGGGTGGTCATATACTGGCCATTGAGAAAAACAGGCCCCATGTTCCCTACGAAAGAGCCATTATGGCTATACGTTTTAACCGTTATTTTCTGGGTACCCAGTTTCATCCCGAAGCGGATGCAACAGGTATGAGTATGTACCTGCAAAGAGAAGATAAAAAAAAGACGGTTATCGAGAATCACGGGGAGCCCAAATGGACCAGTATGGTAGAACAATTGGGAGACCCTGATAAAATTATGTGGACCTATTCCCATATACTCCCCAATTTCCTAAACCTTGCCTCCAACGAACTCATCGAAGCCTAATCAGCCTATTTAATATACTTCATACCTTTACTCTCCAAAAAAATTACAAAAGCCAAAAGCCAAAAGCCAAAAGCCAAAAGCCAAATTTATAACTAACTCCCCCCATCCTGCCGATCTTTGATCAGTATTTTTTACTTTCAAGGAACAGATTAAAGACGATTTATGATTCCTTCTTTAAGAAAACAGTTTAATGCTTCATTCACTAAAGAAAAATATCATTCTTTTTTGGCAGAATTGAATAGCAAACATGCAGGCGCCATTGAATTCAGGGTGGCAGAAACCCCCGTTTTTGTTGATAAGGGATTTAAGGATAAGATATTATCCGCCTGTGAAAGTATTGTGGATGTAATCACCCAGCCGAATTTTGTTTCACTCACTTCACATGCAATCCCTGCAGAAGTGCAGGTTCCCAATGAAAACAAACACACCCATTTTATTGCTTTTGATTTTGGCATATGTGAGAATGCAGCCGGAGAATATGAGCCACAACTGATAGAAATGCAGGGGTTCCCTACACTTTTCGCTTACCAGATATGGCATGATCAGGTAACGCATAAGCACTTTTCCATTCCGGATGGATATTCCGCTTTATTGAATGATTTTACGCCAGAATCCTATACAAAACTATTGCAGGAGGTGATTTTGGGTGAATACGATGCCGAAAATGTGATTCTATTGGAGATATTACCACATAAGCAAAAAACCAGGATCGACTTTTATTGCACAACTGATTATATCGGGATACCTGTGGTTTGTCTTACTGAATTAATCCAGGAAGGCAGACATCTTTTTTATATAAAAGACGGAAAAAAGATTCCTGTAAAAAGAATTTATAACCGGATCATCTTCGATGATCTGCAACAGCAATCAGCAGAAATCCAGGGAAAAGGGAAATTATTACTTTCGGATCTGGAGGTAGAATGGGTGCCCCATCCGAATTGGTTTTATCGGATAAGCAAATACACACTTCCTTTTATCAATCATCCCTATGTTCCCAAAACAAGTTTTTTACATGAGATAAAGGATATGCCCAATGACCTGGAAAACTATGTATTAAAACCGTTGTTCTCTTTTGCCGGTCAAGGTGTCGTAATCGATGTAACCCGCGCAGATATAGATGCTGTAAAAGATCCGCATAACTGGATTTTACAAAAAAAAGTAAAATATGCCGATGTAATCATTACACCAGATATTCCCGCTAAAGCGGAATTAAGAATATTTTATTTCTGGAAAGAAGGAGAAGCACGACCGATTGCCACGAACAACCTGGCGAGGTTGAGTAAGGGAAAAATGATTGGGGTAAGGTATAACCAGGACAAAGAATGGGTAGGCGGAAGTCTTGCCTATTTTGAAAAATAATTCACAAAAAGCGAATGAATTCTTATTGGAAACGGTTTGTTTTAAAAACTATATTATACAATGCCAGGAGCAGTGAGGTAACTCATTACTCCAATTATGCGCTGGCAAAGGCTTTCAGAGATTTTAAAATTTCTGTTTTTCGATTATTAAAAGACATTGTGCTGATAGCCTTGGGTATTGCTTCTGCAGCATTTGGATTGGAAAGTTTTTTATTACCCAATAAATTTATTGATGGAGGTGCTACTGGTATCTCACTACTAGTCAGTGAGCTGGGATCTATTCCGCTATACATCTTATTATTACTGGTTAATATTCCATTTATTTTTTTGGGGTATAAAGTAATCGGTAAAACCTTTGCCATTAAAACTGCCATAGCCATTACCGGCCTGGCAATTTGTGTGGCCAGTTTTCATTTTCCGGAAGTAACACATGATAAACTACTGGTAGCCGTATTTGGTGGCTTTTTTCTCGGTGCAGGAATTGGTCTTTCCGTAAGAGGTGGTGCAGTAATTGATGGAACTGAAGTGCTTGCTATTTTTCTTAGTAGGAAATTCGGAACCACGATCGGCGATATTATCATGATCATTAATATCCTGATCTTTTCTGCCGCAGCCTATTTACTCTCTATGGAAACCGCCTTGTATTCACTAATTACCTATATGGGCGCTTCGAAAACCCTAGATTTTGTGATTGAAGGTATTGATGAATATACCGGGGTTACCATCGTATCATCTCATAGTGAAGAGATCAGGAAAATGATTGTTGAAACTATGGGAAGAGGCGTTACTGTTTACAAAGGAAAACGTGGATTTGGCAGTCATGGCGAAAGAAGAGATATTGATATCATCTATTCCGTCATCACCCGACTGGAACTGCACAGATTGAATACAGAAATCACGAAAATAGACCCGAATGCATTTGTTGTTATGAATAGTGTGAAAGATACCAAGGGAGGAATGATCAAAAAAAGATCCCTGAAACACTAATTATATTTCGTTCTCAGATACTCTGTTTAGTTTTCAAATTTTCTATTTCTGAACCCTGCCTAAAAAAATAAGGGTATTGATGAATTCCGTTTTAATTTCGCAGAATACCAGACAAGACTCATGAGAAAGATATTACTGATTTTAAGCTGCCTGTGTTCAGGCTTCCTCTTTGCACAGGATAATTACGAAATTCAGGTGTACGGTGCCCCTACTATGGAAAAAGGACAAACCATGTTTGAATTGCACAGTAATTACACTTTTAACGGACAAAGAAATGTTGTAAAAGGGGTATTACCCTCCTACCATTCGCTACATGAAACTGTAGAAATCACTACTGGTATCACAGATAATTTTGAAGTGGGTCTTTATCTTTTTACCAATTACACCCCTGACCATGGCTGGAAAGTGATTGGCTCGCATATCAGACCAAGGATTGCGGCACCGGAAAGTTGGAAGCTTCCGGTAGGACTTAGCTTATCTGCTGAAATTGGTTGGCAAAGCAGTCAGTATGCCAGCGAAACTTTTAGTCTGGAAATAAGACCTATCATCGATAAGACCTTTGGTAATTTATACCTGGCTTTAAATCCTGTTTTAGGAGTTAGTTTACAGGGAGCAGATAAACCTTCCGCACCAGATTTTTCTCCAAATGTTAAAGCTGCATATGCGGTTTCGAAAAAAGTTAGCCTGGGAGCAGAATACTATGGCGATATGGGGCCCCTTAACAACTTCAATAAACTACCCGAACAAAACCATGCTGTTTTTTTGGTTGCTGATCTTTACCTTGACCCAAAATGGGAAGTGAATTTCGGTCCAGGCTTTGGTTTAACCAATGCTACCGACGGACTTGTTATGAAACTGATACTAGGCAGGCATATTGACTGGGGAAAGAAGAAAAAAACACAGGTTAAAGAGTAGTTGTATAGTACTGATTTATTAAAATACCTTTTAATTTACAAAACTCCACCAAATCCCAAATCTTACCCATAATCCTGTGGAAGGATATTGTGGGGCCATAAAATTGAGTTTGGTGAACGCAAACCCATTATTCACATTTAACGTATTTAGATTCTCTAAGCGGAAGAATCCTTTAAAGCTTTTGATTCGAAAATGCAGAAAAGCATTCAACTCAGGGCGATTGTTGATGGTAGTAGAATTCTGAACAAAATACTGACCAATAAACGGGGAATAATTATCCGCCTTATAAGCGGTATTGTATGTCATTTCAAGCCCGGTTGATAAAAACAGATTTGTCGAAAAATTACCTTCAAAAGCAATACGGTTGCGTGTTAACAGGAATGGAAGATTAACTACAGTTTGCCCTGTAGTTTGTTGCATATGAATTTCTGTATACCAATTCCAGTATCTTGACAACTTAAATTTTTTCTCCGCATTCAGGTGTAACACATTGAACAAAGTAGCTTCTTGTTTTGCCGAAAAAAAACTATCAAAATACATGTAGTTATTTACAGCAAAGTATTCACCTCCCAGTTTCCAACCACTCCGTGGATTTTCATACAAGGCAAATACACGAATAATATTTTCTTTACCAAATCCGGTTCTGTTCTTAATAGGAAAACTACTCAATGGGTTTAAAAGGAAGGATGGGGAACGGTTCACATTCTGGAATCCGATATTAAAATACCCAAGCTTTCTACCCAACATACGCTTCATGCTGATATAAGCTGCATAATCTCCGGAATTATATCCGGTAAGATATAATTGACCATTGGCTTCAATATCCCAAACCTGGTTCTTGGTTCGGTTTCTATACTCGCCGGATACATACACATTATATAAACTGGTACTGGAGATAGTATCAAAAGTGCCTTTCAGGTTTTGTAAAGCAATACTGGCTTTCAGGTATTGGCTCTGGTTTGTTTTTTGAGGGAAAGAAATCAAACTGAACTCATTGGTCATATCATTCCAGGAATCCTTGAAACGAAGACTATCGGATTTATTTGTATAATTGAAGTATTCCAGATAACGGGCGGAATTAACAGAATCCACATTATTATCAAAGAAATTATAACTACTCCCAGTTAATTTAAACGTATGTTCCAGCCGGATTCGCGGATAGAATAGTTTATAGGTGACGGAATCCGTAACCAAAGAATCCTTAGGACCAAAATCGATATGATGTCTTAGGAAAATAGTAGACTGCTTATATATATTACCTGTATTAACAGTAGTGTTAAATGGATTTCTTACAGCGGTACCGGCAATACCCAGTCTTGTTTCCAATTCATAAGGATCATTCAAAGCCAGGCTATCCAGTTTTTTTGCATCCTGTAATCCCCCATTTTCCGAAGAAGCACTTTTATTAGCAATCAGGATCAGAAATAACTCATATTTTTTATTCAATGTCTGGTAATGGGAGGTAAAACGGAAATTATTCTGGCTGGCATTCTGGTTTTTCAAGTTGCCAGGATCATTACTAAACTTATATTCAATCGAAAAATTGAAATTGCTTTTCTTATTCTGGGTATGTACAATACTGATCAATTGCTCCGCTTTACTTCCTAACAGATAAGATAATTCTGTATAGGGTCTTGTGGTCTGGTATAGTTTTGTATTCTCGAGAGTGAATTGGTAAATATCATATTGATGAAACCCTGCATCAAATCCCGGTTTCATTAATGGATTAAAGAAATA
>CAIYKV010000221.1 GCA_903926855.1 uncultured Bacteroidota bacterium
GCCAAAGCCCCTGATTATCGGGATGTAATTAACAAGTATCTTCCAAAAGTCGCTTCCGACGATCCAGATCTTATAAACAGTCTCCGAAACTCCCCAGATGCCTTACAAGCCGCTTATTTTGCCTGTAAAGAGTTGGGGATAAATGCTGCCGCTTTCCTTGAATCCATTGGCAGTTTCAAGGGGGCCTCCAAGCGGCTCGAACTGATGGCTTTTAACGAAGGCACTATTGTTTACCGCGATTTTGCGCATGCACCCAGTAAAGTAAAAGCTACTATTGAGGCGGTAAAACAGCAGTATCCCGACCGAAAATTGATTGCAGTGCTGGAACTGCATACGTATAGCAGTTTAAACGAGGCATTTATGAACGAATACAATGGAGCGATGGATAAAGCCGATGAAGCGGTCGTGTTTTATTCGAAACATGCGCTCGAACTGAAGCGCATGCCGGATTTACCTGCAGAAAAAGTGGTCGCAGGATTTCAAAAACAGGGACTACAGGTCATTACCAATAAAGAAAGCCTGCAACAATGGCTCGAAAAGCAAAGTTACCATCAAACAAATCTTGTTTTGATGAGTAGTGGCAATTATGATGGCTTGGATATGCTTACTTTCGCTAAACAAATCACTGATAAATAACCCAGCAACAACCGAATGAAATTGCAATTAACACGTCCTATCGCTTTTATTGATCTCGAAACTACCGGTATCAATATCAGCACCGACCGCATCGTAGAAATAGCTATCGTAAAAATATTACCTGATGGAACCAAACAGGTGAAACGTAAACTTATTAATCCCCAGATGCCTATTCCGCCAGGTTCCAGCGAAATACATGGGATTACTGACGAGATGGTAAAAGATGCACCATCTTTTAAACAGGTGGCTAATGAGATCAAGCAGTTTATTGAATTATGCGATTTGGGTGGTTATAACAGCAATCGTTTTGATATTCCAATGCTGATCGAAGAATTTTTAAGGGTTGGAATAGAATTTTCAGCGGATGGAAGAAAGCTGGTAGACGTGCAAAAAGTATTTCATCTCATGGAGCAGCGTACCCTTAGTGCGGCTTATAAATTCTATTGTCAGAAAACGCTCGATGGCGCACATAGTGCCGAAATTGATGCGAGTGCAACCTGGGAAATACTGGAGGCACAGGTGGAACGCTATCCGCAGATAGGTGATACCGTTGAAAGTATTGTGAAATTTACCGGTGAAGACGATATAGTTGACTTTGCCCGCCGTTTTGTAAAAGAAAAAGGGGTGGAGGTATTTAATTTTGGTAAACATAAAGGAAAACCCGTAACACAGGTTTTAAAAGAAGAACCGCAATATTATGATTGGATGATGAAAGGTGATTTTGCCATGAATACCAAGCAGAAATTAACGGAAATCCTGAACCGAACACTGGTTAAAAAGCCCTGATATAAGAATTATTATATTCTTATGATATAAATTGATATCCGTTAATAATCTATGTTGTAACTTAGATTGGTAACAATTACCCCCCTTTTATTTGGAAAAGTTAGTCATTATACCTACTTATAACGAGAAGGAAAATATTTCTTCGATTATTCAAGCTGTGCTTGCATTGCAACTCGGTTATCATATACTGGTGATCGATGATAATTCCCCTGACGGAACTGCAGCGATTGTTCGTTCACTGATTACTGAATATCAAGGACAATTATTTTTAGAAGAACGTACCGGTAAACTCGGTCTCGGTACCGCCTATATCTATGGTTTTAAATGGAGCATTCAGCGTGGATATGATTATATCATGGAAATGGATGCCGATTTTTCGCATAACCCGGCCGACCTTGAACGCCTATATAACGCTTGTAAAACCGGCGGAGCCGATGTAGCTGTTGGAAGCAGGTACGTACCCGGTGGTAAAACAGAAAACTGGCCCTTTGACCGTCATCTTTATTCAAGGGGAGGGGCATTATATACTAAATTGATTACCTGGATGCCGGTGAATGACCCTACAGCGGGTTTTGTTTGTTATAAAAAGCAGGTACTCGAGGCAATCAATTTTGATATGATCCGTTTTGTGGGATATGCTTTCCAGATAGAAATGAAATTTGCTGCATGGAAGCTTGGATTTAGCATAAAAGAAGTGCCGATTACTTTTGTTGACAGAAAAATCGGTATCAGCAAAATGAGTAAGGGTATCATTAAAGAGGGTGTTTTGGGGGTACTCAGCATCCAATGGAAAAGCCTGTTCAGCAATTACCGTACAAAAGTAAAAAGCGTTGATCCGACCAATACCGCCGTGGTTACCAAATAACGTCTGAATTATCAATCATAATTTCTCAGTAGAATATTGTTCCATGTTTTTGTTCTGATGGCATCGAGTACGAGCCAGCAGGCAATTACTGATAATACAATCAGTAACAGAATTACCAGTAAATAGCTATATACCAGATAGTGCAATACCGCCAGCAACATCGGGATGGTTAATGAAAATAGTCCCCTGATAAAGGAACCAGTTTTTCCACTCATCATCTGCATAGCAGAAAATGGTAAATCACGTAAACTGATATAACCAACACAACTGATAATCAGTAACTGGTTACACATTCCAAGAATAAGATTCGGTATTACTTTTGGCCCGATAACGGCAATTGCGGTGGCAGATAATAGGACAACAATCGGCAGGTAAAATTTTGTCATAATAGATTTCACTGCACCACTTAGCAGTGCTCCGGGTGTTTTGACAGGGGTAACATAATAAATCCAGGCGGCTTTGTATTTGTCAGAATAAATCACCTGGTTTACTGCCATCATTAACATAAAGCCGCTGAAATAGAGTATCCCGATAAATACAAACTTTCCCCCACCGGTTTGATCCCGGATCATATCAAAAGATACTTTTTTTGAATTCAGGAACATGATAACGACATATACAATAAGATAACCGAAGCTCGGATATACTTTCATTTTAAAATCACGGCTACGGCCAGTCATTTTCCAGGTATGCAGAAACGACATCCGCTCCGGGCCTTTTTGGGTAAACCATTCCGAAAACTTCATTAGCATTTTTGAGGTAGTAGACCGGTTTTGTTGATCCTTTGAGGGAACGGTGGTGGGATCAGCACTATCGCTGCTGCCACTGATCATTGATAATTTGCGGTTAAATGACGGAGCAAAATACCTGATCACGATCCAAATACTGGCTACCGGAAGCAACATACTTAACAGGAAACTGGTAACAAGGGGTGTCGTAAAAGTAAAACTATCGATAAACTGCCAGCTTTCTGCATACCAATAGGAGGGAGTGAGCCATTTCCATCCCGCAGTTTCAATATTAAAATTGGCGAGGGCTGCCTTGCTCATCAGCCTTGGTAGCAGTTGATATCCCCCGTAAAAAATAATCGCAAATCCGATCTGGAAATAACTGATTACATTTTTAAACTTCTGTGGTGTGGTAACCCGCAGTATCAGGATGTAGACGGCGTTGATCAGGAAAATTGTAAAAAAACTGGCCGATAATACCAGCAAAATAAAACCAATCAAGCCCTGGAATCCGAATACAACACCAATATAGATCATGCCGGGAACTGTCATCGGTATCACTATTTTCGAAATATGAATAATGATATGCAGCAGCCGGGCCAGTACAAATGTTTTATCGTTGATAGGCTTTGGAAGAATAATCAGGTTATCTCTTACATCAATCAGTACAGAAGTAAAATCAGAGATCAGGGTAGAAGCCAGCAGGAAGATATAGAATGAAAAATAAATGGTGAGTTGGGTTACCGGATCTTTTCCAACTGCAAAACTCATCAAAAAAAATGAACCCAGTAATACCGAAAACAGCATGGTGCCAAGGGTGGCAAGTGCAATGGGTTTATTTTGTTTTTTCTGCCTTGTTTGATGAATACTGTTCGGCCGCCTGTCATCCATCACCAGTTTAATTCGTAATATGGCAATCAGCTGTGCCAGATCAACCCCCATCCTTTCATAAAACCGGGATGGCAATAATAAGAGGTAAAGAAAAAATCGGTTAACCGGGTTCATGATTCGCAGTTATTTAATTTCCAAAAGCGTTCATCAATTGATCAGCCGCATCAGACAATGATTCTTTTGCGGTCATATGGGCAAAAATCTGTTCGAGGCTCTGGTTTCCCTGTTGTTGTTGCAATTCTTCAAAGCTGCCATCGGCAATAACGTTGCCTTCATTGATCAACACAATCCGATCGCTGACCTTTTCTACTACATCCATCATATGACTGCAATAAAAAATAGTTTTTCCTTCTTTGGCCAGTTTACTGATCAGGTCTTTCACAATAATCACACTGTTGGCATCCAATCCACTAAGTGGTTCATCCAGAATAATAATATCCGGGTTATGCAAAAGTCCGGAACTGATCAGTACTTTTTGCCGCATACCCTTACTAAACGTATCCATCCGCTGGTGCATGCTGGCTTCCAGACCAAAAGCAGTTAACATTCGATTGATTCGATCACTCGCCAGTTCTTCCGGCATATTATACAACTGGGCCATAAATCCAAGAAATTCAACCGGCGTTAATACATCGTATAATTCTGCCAGCTCTGGTACATAGCCAATCTTACTTTTTACTGCAACGGGATCATCCTGAAGATTGATTCCCTCTATCAATACCTCACCTTCATAATCTGAAATCAGTCCACATAAAATCTTAACCGTCGTGCTTTTTCCCGCACCATTCGGCCCAATATAACCGATAACCTGCCCGGGATAGATCGAAAGATTGATTCCCTTTAATACCTGTTTGGTACCATAGCTTTTATAAACATTCTTGAGACTGATAATCGGGTTCATCATTATTTTTTGATGTTAGTAGGCAAATATTAAAATCATTACAATATAATACAGTTTATTTTATCGCAAATAGCCAGTCTACAAGAATATTCTGTTTCTTTAAACCATGAAGCAGGCGCTGATTAAATTACATATCTCCGTTTTCCTTGCCGGGTTTACCGGAGCATTGGGCGCATTGATTCAATTAAATGAAGGATTACTTGTCTGGTACAGGATTCTTATTACCGTGATCACCTTATTTGCCTGGCTATCTATGAAAGGTTCTCTTGAACTCATATCACCGGCATCTGTTTGGAAATTATTGGGGATTGGTACATTGATTGCCTTGCATTGGGTATTCTTTTATGGCAGTATCAAAGTTGCCAATGTTTCCATTGCCCTGGTTTGTTTTGCTTCGGTAGGATTGTTCACGGCCATATTGGAACCACTGCTTACCAAAAAATTATTCAGCTGGTCAGAAACCGGTCTGGGATTGATTAGCCTTTCTGGCATTTTATTGATTTTTCATTTTGATACCCGGTACCGGACAGGAATTTTGCTGGGATTAGTTTCTGCGCTATTGGCTTCCCTGTTTTCTGTACTTACCAAAAAGAACGTCAAAATTGCCGGAGCAAAAACGGTTATGTTGTATCAATTGAGTGGTGGTTTATTGATTCTTAGTATCGGAATGCCTTTTTATCTGCATTATTTTCCTACCACCTATATATTTCCGGTCTGGAAAGATTGGATATGGCTGATGATTCTTAGCTGGCTTTGCACGGTATTGGCAATGAATCTGATGCTGCAGGCCTTACAACGAATTTCTGCTTTTACACAAAACCTTACACTTAATCTGGAACCGGTATATGGTATCGTTCTCGCATTTGTTCTTTTTAAAGAAAATAAGGAATTAGGTATTAGTTTTTATGTTGGTTTTGGGTTGATAGCCTTGTCCGTTGTCTTACAAATGGCAAGAATCCTGCAAAAAAAAGCGGCACACCATTAGAAAAATTCCCACTTATCAAATACTCGTATTTTACAAAAGGTGTATTCCAATGTTTAATTATCTTCGGAATCAGACAAAATAACTGCGCATGAAAACCCTGGCAACCTTTTTATTGTTTACGCTATCCATAGCATCCTTTTCTCAAAAAAAACCATTGGATCACACTGTGTATGATGGATGGCAAAGTATTGGTGAGAGAGCCATCAGTAATGATGGGAAATTTGTTGCCTATGCAATCAACCCCCAGGAAGGAGATGGAGTACTGGTGATACAATCGGTAAATGGTGATGAAAAAAAAGAAATCCCCAGAGGGTACGGAGCCATCATTACCGATGATAGCAAATATGTTATCTGTAAAATTAAACCTTATTTTAAAGATACCCGTGATGCCAGAATCAAGAAAAAACGTCCGGATGATATGCCAAAGGACAGCCTGGCTATTTATGATATCAACAAAAAGCAATTGGTAAAAATTGAGCGAGTCAAAAATTTCAAAACACCTGAAGAAGGTGCCAGTAATTGGTTGGCTTATTTATTAGATAAGCCGGTTCCTGATCCATCCAAAAAAAGTGGAAAACCAGAACTTGATTCCATTTCCAGGCTAAATGCCATGGTTTCTATTGCTGATAGCCTGGTGCATGTTGCAGATAGTATCCGGAATAAAGCAAATGATGCCAAACTGAAGGGAATGTCGGTTTTACAATCTCCAAAACCCCAACCACGTTCAAATCCAGGCAATACAGGTCGTGCAGGTGCCGCTGCCACAACGATTCCTGATGAGGTAGTAGAAGAAGGTACGGAATTGGTCTTGAAAGATCTTTCTACCGGCATAACACGATCTATTCCCTTAGTTACTGAATATTATTTTAGTAAAAACGGACAGGTGCTGCTGTATGAAACTTCCCGTAAGCAAAGCGACTCAAACTCATTGGCTACCGTAGTCAGACTCAACCTGAACAACAATGTAAGCACCACGATTTTCAAAAAATTCAACGACGCAAAATCCTATGTAATGGATGAAACCGGCTCTCAGGTGGCATTTATTGCAGAACGTGATAGCAGTAGTAAAGCCACACAGAAATTCTACAAGCTTTATTATTATAAAACCGGTTCAGATAGTGCGGTATTACTGGCTTCGAGAGGAACAAAAGGAATTTTGCCAAACTGGACAGTAGCCGAATTTGCGAATACAGGTGGAGGAAGAGCCGCCAGAAATGCGGGCGAAACCATGGGATTTAGTAAAAGCGGACAAAGGCTTTTCTTTGGAACTTCAGTTATTATTCCACCCAAAGACACAACACTTCCTGAATTTGACAGGGTAAGTGTTGATGTTTGGCATTATAACGATGATCAGATACAACCCGCACAATTGAAATCATTGGATGGGGAACTGAAACGTGCTTACCTGGCTCGATTTGATCTTTCTACTCAGCAGGTAGTACAATTAGCAAATCCCGCATTAAGGTCTGTTTTACAAACCAGGGAAGGAGAGGGAAGCTTTTTTTATGGAACATCAGATACAGGCAGGCGAATAGCCGGACAATGGCAGGGATTCACTTACAGCGATATTTATGCGATTAATCCGGAAACCGGGAAACAGGAATTAATTACCAGGAATTTCAAAGGAAGCGCGCTTTATCCTTCTTATTCCGGAAAATATGTATTGTATTATGATGAAGTAAAACACGGATACTTCGCTTATAATGCAATTGACAAAAAACTGATACCGGTTGCCAGAGATATCAAAACTTCTTTGGTGGATGAAGAGAATGATGTACCCGATGATCCTAATGCGTATGGGGTGGTAAGATGGTCTGAAGGAGATAAATACGCCTATATCTACGACAGGTATGATATCTGGCAGATTGACCCCGAAGGAAAGGCAAAATCTGTTTGTTTAACAACAGGTAGAAAAGATAAAATAGAATACAGGTATATCAATGTTGACAGAGAAGAACGATTTATTACGCCAACACAAAAAATACTATTGCGTGTGTTTGATGAGAAAGATAAGAGTAGTGGGCTGGCTGTATTGGATCTTTCCACGAATAACACAAACACATTATTCAAAGAACCGGTTTCAGTGGGTGCCTCAGTACAAAAAGCAAAAGATGCGGAAGTATACATTTTTACAAAAGAAACCTATGCAAAATCACCAGATGTATACACCTTAGTACCAGCATCAACAGCTACCCAGTTATCCCATATCAACCAGCAGCAAAGCCAATACAATTGGGGTAGTTCAGAGTTGTTCAAATGGACAGCTTATACCGGAAAGCAAACAGAGGGAATTATCTATAAACCCGAAGATTTCGACCCGAAAAAGAAGTACCCGATGATTGTCTATTTCTATGAGAGAAATAATACGACATTATATAATTATCGATCCCCGGCACCCACACCTTCTGCATTAAATATTCCCTTTTTTGTGAGTCGGGGGTATATTGTATTTGTTCCCGACATCTGGTATAAAACCGGGTATCCCGGACAAGGCGCATACGATTACATACTCAGCGGAACAAGGGCCGTTGTGAAGAAAGGATACGTGGATAGCACTAAGATTGGTTTACAAGGCCAAAGCTGGGGAGGATACCAGATTGTTTACCTGATTACTAAAACAAATTTATATGCTGCCGCCTGGGCAGGAGCACCGGTAGCCAATATGACCAGTGCCTATGGTGGTGTAAGATGGGGGCCGGGTATTGTAAGACAATTTCAATACGAAAAATCACAAAGCAGGATCGGTGCCAGTTTATGGGAGAAGCCTGAGCTATACATAAAAAATTCTGCCTTATTCTCTTTACCCAAAGTAACCACTCCTTTAGTTATCATGGCCAATGATGCGGATGATGCCGTACCCTGGTACCAGGGAATTGAAATGTATGCCGGCATGCGTCGTTTAGGCAAAAAAGTATGGATGCTTACCTATAACAATGAAGTACATAACCTGATGGAAAGAAAGAACCGAAAAGATATCCAAATCCGGGAACAGCAATTCTTTGATTATATGCTCAAAGGCGATAAACCCTCAAAATGGATCTCCGAAGGCGTACCGGCGGTGATGAAGGGGCGGGATTTAGGGTTAGGATATTGAGTAATTAATAACGTTTTGTGCTATTTAAATTGCCGAGAATTCAATTAGTTGTAAACATTTTTCTTTACCACAATTGGTGTTTTTTGTGTTACAGCTTCTAATGAGAACCTTTAAAAGCAGCACCGCAGTGAACGCAAAGAACCGCAGTGAACGCAGGGATAGAATGAAATTAACTATTGGGCCCCTGTACTAGTAATTTTTACAACTGAAAATTATCAATATAGGGTGCCAGATAATTAATTTCATTCTTTCTTTGCCTGCCTGAACGACATAGGCGGGCAGGCAAAGAAACTTGGATTGAATTGTGCCAGTATTTTGCTGAGGATGGCATATAAATTGCTGAAAGAAATAAACATTGTAAAATATTTTTCTCCATTTCTTTAGATAATTTCTGACTTTTTGTATTTTACAATACTCCCTTACAATACCCGTAAACTATCTTCTAAGGCGCTGCTCTACTGGATGAAAAGAGCCTATTTCAACAAAAGAAAACGAAGGATGAACGCAGGATGAACGAAAGATCATCGCAGGAACATCGAAACAAGCACAGAATTACAACGAAGGATGATCAGCGTTGCAACGAAGGATGATCAGCGTTACATGACGGTTATATCACTATCACATAACGGTTATAGGCTAATTAAAAGAACCCAGATCTTTACAAAATGTATAATATAGGAAATGATAGCTCCTAAATTTTCATTTATAAACTAACATATTGTACTATTTAGAAATAGTTTACACAGCACAATACGTTGAGTGCTAGTATTTTTATACATTCTTAGCGTCGATTGCGGTTCGCTGCGTCCTTTGCACTCCGGATAGGCAGGCAAGCATAGCATGTTAAAAAAATATCGGTTATTAATTGAATTTCAATCTATTTTAATATTACAATCCGTTTATAAATAATTATTACTTGCCCTTCCCCTTAGCCATAAATATCCTACAACCATAGCAATTAATGAGGCAAAAAGAACGGAGATTTTGGCGGAATCGGTATTAAGGCTTGAGCCGAATGCGAGGGTGGATATAAAGATACTCATGGTAAATCCGATGCCGGCGAGAATTGATGCACCTATCAGATTATACCAATTAACACCATTGGGCAGGCGGGCAATTTTTTTAGATACAAGCAGATAGCAGGCAGAGCAAATGCCGATAGGTTTGCCTATACAGAGACCTGCTATAATTCCGATACTTAATGGACTTATTAAGTTTTGTATACCTGTTTCGGGTAATAGGATGGCGGTATTGGCCAGCGCAAAAAGCGGCATGATGATAAAGTAAACAGGGATATGTAATTGTAATTCGAATTTGCGGAGCATCGATCTGGGTACCAGGAAAGCAAATATTACTCCTGCAACTGTAGCGTGTATGCCTGAATGATACATGCAGTACCATAAAATCAACCCGCAGAGCCACTGTATCCAGCCCCAATTCATTTTCCGTTGATTTGAGATCAGCAGGATTACAATGATGATAATACAGCCCAACAAATATAAGAGATGAATAGCGCCCCCATAAAATAATGCGATAATAATGATAGCCCCCAGATCATCTATGATTGCCAATGCAGTGATGAATATTTTTAAGCCAACCGGAATCCTTTTTCCCAATAGAGAAATAATCCCCAATGCAAAGGCAATATCTGTAGCAGTAGGGATAGCCCAACCTTTTAGATAGGAAGTATGGTAGGTAAAAAAGAAAAATAAAATAGCAGGTACCAGCATCCCACCCAATGCGGCTGCCAGAGGCAGAATCGCTTTTTTAAATGAGGCCAGCTCCCCATCTATGAGTTCACGTTTAATCTCCATGCCCGCCAGGAAAAAGAACAGGCTGATCAACCCATCGTTGATAAGCAAGGACAGGGAATTTGGGAAAGAAAAATAGCCAGCATGAAATGAATGAGCCAGTGTTCCGTCAAATCCCATTGACCATAGTTTACGATAGGTGTCTTTCCATGGGTTCATATTTGAGATGACTAAAGAAATTATAGTGCAACTCAATAATGTGATGCCAATAGACCGGCTATCATGGAAAAACCGTTTCAGGGGATTTAGTATTTTCTTCCTGACTAAATAAATCATGCAGCAATTTACGGAAATGAAGGATGTAGAAAGGGAGAGATGGGAAGAGAATGCAAGCTTTATACTCTAATTGGATAAAATATCATACTTGCTTTTTGGACGAATATCATCGAACCATTTGAATCCGCGAATCCTTAACTCATCATGGTTTACTTGTCTCATCGGGTAAGATTTGCCATTAAATCCGCTGATAAATGTTACTCTTTGGGGTTTACTATCTTCGAACAGAATATTGATCATATCTGAACTGGATTTACTGACACTTACGAACTTTTTCCCCTCATCCTGTCCATAATACACATTTTCTGCATTGCCTTTGGCGCGCATATAGTAGATTTTTCCGTCATCGAAAAGTGCATTCAGGGTAGTTCCTTTTAGTTGGTTGTAATAGATGGTACTATCTACCCGGTTAATGGCCATGGCGTTTTCAAACACATACAACCTTTCCGGTTTTTTATTTTTTACATAGAGATAGATCGTATCGCCCGTAATCTGGTTTTCCTGTGCCCACACAATCGGACTTTTAAATAAACGGAAAACGGAATCCTGTAAGGAATAAAATAAACTATCGCCTTTAGCCTGTAATGAATCGGAGAAGATGCGTACATGATAATACGCTTCAAAATATTTATCACTACTATCTGATTTTGCTTTTGCCGGATGGGGAGCACCGGGTACGGTATCTCTTGCCAGTGGTACTTCCCTTGTTTTCATCAGATCAGATAGTCTTGCAGAATATAATGTATCGGAGGAAATAAAAATAGAATCCTTACCCTGTTTAATCAGTAGAATCGGCTTTTCAGTAGCCAGCAACACATCTTTTTTTCTATCCGTTTTTACATTGTTAGCGATCAGGTCAAATCCCTGGGCCGTATCTTTTCCACGATACACCACATTGCCCCTGAATTCACTCAGCTTGGTAGAATCATCAAATGCCATATCTTCTGCAGTCAGTGTATACGTGCTGTCATCAATTAAAGAACGTTTGTATAGGAATCCTTTCTTATTTTTTCTGTCAAAATAACCATCCCTGGTTTTGATGATTCTTTTGGAAGAATCATAGATGGTGGTGGGAGATGTAAATGTTACAATCTCTGTATTCATATTATATTGCATGGTATCTGTATAGATCCTGTATTCAGGGTCTATTAATACCACTTTTTGCTTGAAGAATACATCCCTGGTGTCTCCATAGTAATAGCCTTGCTTACTGGTTAGTACTGTTTTTTTTGTGACCA
>CAIYKV010000222.1 GCA_903926855.1 uncultured Bacteroidota bacterium
ATAAAACATGCTTAAAAAAATAAGCAGCGATATTCTTTTTAAGATCATTCTGTAAAAATATTCATCTCAGGATTTCCTGATAGCGTATTTACCGCAATTGCGGTAAATACGCTATGTGTGAATCCATCAACAAGCTATTTTTATATTCTGTTTGTCCCCTTTTCTATTCCGCTCAGATCATTCATGAAATTCTGTATTTACCAGGTCAATACTAAAAAAAGGGTATGCGCAAATTATTATGGTTACTGATTTTGCAGGCGGTATGGTTGATGGCCCGTAGCCAAAAATCCATTCCTAAAAAGATAACTAAAAACCTGTTCAGGGATAGCATATTGAGTAATCACTGGAAAGAACCGGGTTTGGATGAGTTACCGGTGATTGGGTTTGAAGAGACAGAAAAAACAGAGCATGCGGTTTCGGTAATTCCGTCAATGCTGTTTGCTAACCGCGATGTTTTTATGAGTATGGCGGGTTTTCATTTTTCCATTTCCAGATTCAGCATTCGTGGGTATGAGGGTAAACTATTCAGTACCCGTTTCAATGGAATTTCCTTAAACGGACTTGAGGATGGAGTAACCCAATGGAATTTGTTGAGTGGATTAAATGAAGTAACTAAAAATAGTCAGAGCTCTTTAGGACTTAGACCCACTGCTTTTGCATTTGGCAATATTGGGAGTGTCACGGAAATAGATGCCAGGGCTTCCAAGCAAAGGGTACAAACGGTATTTACCAATTCCTTTTCCAACAGAAGTTTTACCAATAGATGGTCGTTCACGCATACAGTCGGGTTCAATAAAAAGGGCTTGGCTTATTCAATCAGTGGTAGTTTTCGATATGCCAATGAAGGATATATCCCTGGCAGTTTTTATGATGGTAAAAGTTATTTTTTAGCTATTGATAAAAAAATAAATGAACATATGCTGCTTTCATTTACCATTTTGGGGGCTCCCCTGGTAAACGGGAAACAAGGACCGGTTACCAAAGAAACCGTTGCGCTTACAGGAACTCCATATTATAATCCTTATTGGGGATATGAATCCGGTAAGAAACGAAATGCGAATATTCGCTTGATGCATCAACCAGTGATGGTCATCAATTTTGATAATCGTATCAATAACCATAATTCCTGGGTCACTTCATTGGGTTGGGTAATCGGGGGGAGATCTGATACCGGTATTGACTGGTATAAAGCCGCTGATCCGCGTGCCGACTATTATCGTTACCTGCCCGGTTATCAGCAGGATTCTTTGTTGAAAGTCTATGTAAATGATGCCATCAAAGCAAACCCCGAACTATTGCAGATCAACTGGAGCAGATTGATCAATACTAACAGAAACAGTCATGCTACCCTAGTTGACGCGAATGGTATATTGGGAAATAGTATACATGGCAAAAGATCTCATTATATTATTGAGGAAAGGAAATCAATGGGTACTCGTTTGGAACTAAGCAGTGTTTATCATTCTCTGTTATCCAACCAATATGCATTTTCAGCAGGGGGCTCTTTTGTATGGCAGCGAACACATCAGTATAAAAAAATTCAGGATTTATTGGGGGGAGATTTTTATGTTGACTGGAACCAGTTTGCAGAAAGAGATTTCCCCAATAATCCGCTTCTCATGCAGAATGACTTGAATAGACCCAACCGGATTTTACATAAAGGAGATGCTTTTGGGTATGATTACCTGCTTCAGTCTCTCCAAACAAAGGGATGGGTTCAACTGGCGGGTGTTGGTAAAAAAATCGATTTTTTTTCAGGTGCTGAAATCAATTATCATAATTATCAAAGAGAAGGGTTGGTTAAGAATGGGTTGTTTCCGGATAATTCAGCAGGAAAAAGTGTATTAAATGAATTTACCGGTATCGGGTTAAAAGCAGGAATTACCTATAAGTATAATGGGCGCAAATATTTTTACCTGCAAGCCGGATACTTTGTAAAACCACCTTTGGTAAATGATGTGTATATCTCACCCAGAACCCGCGATACCCGTCAGGAAAAAATACAGAATGAAAAAATAATTACTACTGAAATGGGCTATGTATGGAATGCGCCCGCTGTAAAGTTGCGAATGAGTGGTTACCTGACATCCTACTTTGATGGAATGAATATCAATACTTTTTACCATGATGGATTTGGCAATTTTGTGAATTATGCTTTATCAGGGATCAATAAACTACATGTTGGAATTGAGTGCGGCATGGAGCTTTCAATATCTGAGCAATGGTCTTTTACAACAGCCATCTCAGTTTCCCGATATGTATATAATAGCAGACAGAAATTAATTGTTACGGCAGATAATGATGCTTCAGTGATAGAAAGGGGATTGATCTATTCTAAAAATTTCAGGGTGGGCGGAACCCCGCAAGAGGCATATGGAGCAGGTATTGCTTATCAATTCTCTGGTCGTTTTTTCAGTAATCTTACTGCCAGTTATTTCAGACAGCAATGGCTTGAGTTCAACCCCATGCGTAGAACCTATAACGCATTAGCTGGGTTGGCAAGTGGAACCAATCAATGGAATAAAGTGATTGAACAAACGGTTTTACCTGAACAATATACAGTGGATCTACTATTGGGCACAACCCTAAGACTAAAAATGTTTGGAGCAGGATCAAAACAAACTATTCAATGTATCGCCAGCATTAATAATCTCTTAAATAATCAGTCAGTTATTTCGGGAGGGTATGAACAATTAAGGTTTGATACTGAGACAAAGAACCCTGAAAAATTCCCCCCAAAATTTTTTTATGCAATGGGACTCAATTATTCGATTACCCTTAATCTGCGTCTATGAATGCCAATTATATAGTAATAAGAACGGAGTATACAAGCTTATCCCGAATTCTATTCATGGTGTTTGTAATTGTTGTTTTTTGTACATGCAATAAAAAATTTGATGAACCGCCTGAATATCATGGCCCGGATCTGCATCCTAATCTTACTATCCGGGAATTAAGGAATATGCATTTTACCGGCAATTTTGAAAAGATATTGGAAGAGTGGATCATTGAGGGAATT
This sequence comes from uncultured Bacteroidota bacterium, assembly GCA_903926855.1. Taxonomy (GTDB): domain Bacteria; phylum Bacteroidota; class Bacteroidia; order Chitinophagales; family Chitinophagaceae; genus Sediminibacterium. The sequence continues at coordinate 3,020 of CAIYKV010000222.1, forward strand.
GTGATTGCGGATGACAGCAAGGATAATTTTTATAAATCAATCATTGTACAGGATAGTACAGGAGGAATTACGGTTCGTATGGATGGATTTGCACTATATAATGAATACCCAGTGGGACGGAAATTATTTATCCGTCTAAAAGATTTATGGTTGGGCGATTATGGGAAAATGATTCAGCTGGGAGCAGGGGTTGACCGTTCCGATTCTGCCTATCCGGAATTGATCGGAATAGCTTCCCCTTTATTTGATCGATTTCTGGTAAAATCAAGTCTGCAAAATAAAGTGATACCCAAAGAGATCACTATTGATCAATTGCATGATTCACTGCAAAGTACCCTGATCAGGATTTCAAATATTGAATTTTCTCCTGCAGATACCGGGAAAACCTATGCAGATGCTGTCAATAAATTATCGGTGAACAATACCCTGAAAGCTTGTGGTACAGGAAGCGTTTATTTACGCACCAGCGGATTTGCCAATTTTGCTTCTGTAAAAACACCCCGCGGAAACGGAAGCATCACAGCCGTATACACTGTTTTCAGAACCGAAAAACAATTAATGATCCGCGATACATCGGATATTCAAATGAATGGGTTACGTTGTACGGGTACAGGAGCAAAGGTTTTGTTTTCGGAAGATTTTGAAAATACGGTTCCCAATTCTGCGCTATCAATTAACTCCTGGAAAAACCTGCCGGAAACAGGAGGCAGAACTTTCCAGTTGAAGTATGCTGCAAATAATCATTATGCGGATATCAGTGCATTTGCTACCAGCCAGTCTTCTGTTATTTCCTGGCTCATTTTACCTCCGATAAATCTCAATAACTCGGCAAATGAAATTTTGAGCTTCCAGACCAAAGATGGCTTTGATAATGGGGCTGTTTTGCAGGTATACCTGTCAACCAACTACGACGGCGGTATAACACCCTGGAAAGCTAAATGGACAGCCCTGAAATCCAATATATCCAAAGGCGCTGTTTCGGGGATTGCTGCTGACTGGGTTTCGTCTGGAAATATCAGTCTGGCCAGCTTTTCCGGATCGGTATATATAGCTTTTCGATATGATGCAGCAGACCCGACTTCTGTCATTGATAAACGAACCACTAGTTTTCAACTGGATAATGTCAGAATAGTCGGGAATTAGATTTCCTGAAGATTTTTCCTGTCAAAAAAAGCAGATAGCTTTTTATAGGCTTTTTGGATTGTCATCCTGTCAGAGAATTGCATTTGGTACTTTCTTTGTTCATTTGCACACAAAACAATCACTATGCAAAAAGGCCAGATTAGGGTTCAGACAGAGAATATATTCCCGATCATTAAAAAATTTCTTTACAGCGACCATGAAATATTCCTTCGTGAGCTGGTAAGTAACGCGGTAGATGCCTCCCAAAAACTGAAAACACTTTCTTCTCTGGGAGAAGCCAAAGGCGAACTCGGTGAACTTCGTATAGATGTAGTTTTGGATACAAAAGAGAAAACCCTGAGCATTATTGATAAGGGGGTGGGTATGACCAGCGAAGAAGTAGATAAATATATCAACCAGGTAGCTTTTAGTGGTGCAGAAGAATTCATGGAAAAATATAAAGATGCCAATATTATCGGGCATTTTGGACTTGGGTTCTATAGTTCATTTATGGTAAGTGATAAAGTAGAAATTTTTACCAAAAGCCATAAAGAAGGAAGCGGTGTTTACTGGAGTTGTGATGGCAGCCCTGAATTTGAATTATATGATGTTGATTATAACGAACGGGGCACCAAGATCGTTTTACATATCAGTGATGAAAACAAAGAATTTTTAGAAGCCGGAAGAATTAAAGGAATACTTGAAAAATTCTGTAAGTTCCTGCCGATCCCTATTTTCTTTTCAGAAGCAGGAGAGAAAAAAGAGGGAGAAGAAAAATCTATCAATGATACCGACCCGATCTGGGTTAAAAAACCTGCTGATCTTACCAAAGAAGATTACGAGAAATTTTATAAGGAATTATATCCCTTTAACGAAACCCCTTTATTCTGGATACATCTGAATGTGGATTATCCATTCAATTTAACCGGGGTATTGTATTTTCCAAAGATCAAGCAGAGTTATGAGATCCAGAAAGATAAGATCCAGTTATACTCTAACCAGGTATTTGTTACAGATGAGGTAAAAGATATTGTTCCTGAATTTTTGATGTTATTACAGGGAGTGATCGATAGTCCGGATATTCCATTGAATGTTAGCCGTAGCTATTTACAAGGCGACCCGAATGTTAAAAAGATCAATGCACATATTACCAAGAAAGTTGCCGACAAGCTCGATGAGATCTTCCGCACAGATCGAAGTTCACTGGAAGCAAAATGGGAAAGCCTGGGTTTATTTGTGAAGTATGGAATGATGACTGATGATAAGTTCCTGGAGAAAGCCAATAAATTTTTGGTGATGGAAGACACCGATGGTAAATTTCATACGCTGGAAGAATACAAAACGGCTACTGAACCCCTGCAAAAAAATAAAGAAGGCAAACAGGTATTATTGTATACAACCAACCCCATTCAGCAAGATGCCTATATTCAGGCGGCTAAAGCAAAAGGGTTTATTGTGATAAAAATGGAAACCCTGGTAGATGCTGCATTTATTAATACCATGGAAATGAAATGGGAAAATGTGAGTTTTGTGAGAGTGGATGCGGATATCGTGGATAACCTGATAGATAAACAGGAATCCAGTGAAAGTGTATTAAGCAAAGAAGAAGAAGCTAAATTGAAAGATTTATTTACGATTCAGATTGCAGACCTGCATGTGACTACTGAGATAAAAGGACTAAGTCCTGAATCTGCACCTGTTGTAGCTACCCGTCCTGAATTTATGCGGAGAATGAAAGATATGGGAGCGGTAGGTGGTGGCATGACTGCATTCTATGCCCAAATGCCGGATGAAGTAACGCTGACGGTAAACGGTAATCACCCCATTTATCAGAGCTTATTAAAAGTAAGTGATGCAGAAGCTTTGAATAAACAGGTAAGAAATCTAGCTGACCTTGCTTTGCTTTCTCAGGGATTATTAAAAGGGAATGAGCTCACTAATTTTATTAATAGAAGTGTTGACTTGATGCAGGAGAGAAAAGTGGAGGCATAATATTCAAAGCGATTTAAAACCGTGCCTTTGTGCCTTGGATGTGTTTTTGCACACAGAGGCACAGAGGCACGGTTGGTTTTATCGTAATCAAAAAAGATTTGTTTTATTTTTATGAATGCAACAAAATCCGCAAACTGGATTTCTACAACTACGTATTAAACAGATCGTCTCTGAAACATCGGATGCGCGTACGTTTATATTGGAGAGTACACAGGCAAGGCCAATCAGTTATATTCCCGGGCAGTTTCTTACAATTGTTTTTCAAAAACCCAGTGGGGAAGAAGTCAGAAGGAATTATTCCATAGCTTCATCCCCCGCATTGGATGAACCTATCCAAATAACGGTTAAACGCATTCCAAATGGAGAATACTCCCGATGGCTGGTAGATAGAGCGAGAGTAGGAGATGAATTAATAACCATTGGGGCTTCTGGATTTTTCACACTTCCAGAAAATATTAGCGAATACCAACAGCTTATTTTCTTCGCAGCAGGAAGTGGGATTACTCCAATATATTCTATCATTAAGACTGTTTTACATGAATATGGTTCGATTGATATTGTACTGATCTATAGCAATTCTTCTCCTTCACAAGCTATTTTTTATGAACAACTAAAAGAATTGAAGAATCAGTTTGCTGAGCGACTACAAATTGAATTTTTGTTTAGTTCTGAAAAAAATGTATTACACAAAAGACTTGGAAGCTACTTACTTGAAAAATTACTGGAACAATATATTACCAACCCTGTTGATAAACGATTGTTTTATCTCTGTGGTCCATTTGAATATATGCGAATGATTACGATTATTTTAAGAAATAACGGAGTTGATCCTTCCAATATCCGTAAGGAAATATTCAATATTATCAAACCGGCGATAAAAATAGAACCGGCGGATAAAGATGTTCATTGTGTAACGGCGGTTATTGGGGGAAAGGAATTTCAGTTCAATAGCCAGTATCCGCAAACGATTCTGGAAGCAGCGAAAGCATTAAAAATTTCGATTCCCTATAGTTGCGAGAGCGGGCAGTGTGGTACCTGTGCCGCTACCTGTATAAGTGGTAAGGTTTGGATGTGGCATAATGAAGTGTTGATGGATGAGGAAATAGCCTCGGGGAGGGTTTTAACTTGTACAGGGTATTGTGTAGGCGGTGATGTTACTTTACAATTCTAACTGTGCCTTTGTGTCTTGGTGTGAGATTTAATTTGCACACTAAGGCACAAAGGCACGGTTAGTTATGTGGCAAAAAAATGTATTTTGTATCTGTGGTAATAGACCAAACAGCACCATTTTGCAAGAAAGGATTTATAACGGTGCATAAAGGTTGATGTTACTCAGGATTGTTTCAAATCAATCATCTTCAGTTGCAAACTCTTCACCCCATTCCACTCATTCTCATCAATCGTAAATACAATATCTAATGGCTCCTGGGTTTGTAAGAGCGGGAATTTAGCAGCCATATTAAAGCCAATACCTGTAAGGGTTATTTTATTTTGTTTGAGCACAAAACGAATATGTTCTTCTTTCACAATTTTTGAAAACCCTGTGTCCATCACTTTTCTGGCAATGAAAATGGGACGCATATTCTCCGGGCCAAAAGGCTCCATTTGCGAAAGGATACTATAAAAAGAGGGAGTGATGTCTGAAAAATCGATGGGGGCATCAATAATGATTTCCGGTACCAGTAATTCAGGGGTTATTCTTTTGCTTACTTCTCTTTCAAATGCATCGGAGAAGGCTGATAGGTTTTCTGGTAATAGTGTCATTCCCGCAGCTGCAAAATGTCCACCATACCCCAGTAAATATTCCCGGCAGGCATAAATGGCTTCGTATAGATTAAACCCGGCAACACTTCGGGCACTACCTGCTAAATAATCTCCACTTTTTGTAAGTACAACGGTTGGTCGGTAATAAGTTTCTATTAAGCGACTGGCAACAATGCCCACGACTCCTTTATGCCAGTGTTCCTGGCAAACTACGGTTGTTTTGCGATTACTATATTCTGGATTGGCTTCTATCAGTGCCAATGCTTCTTCTGTAATACTGCTGTCCGCTTCACGGCGGTCGGTATTATCGCTGTGTAGCATTTCTGCAAATACCAGTGCCTGGTTATAATCCTTTTCAATAAATAATTGAACGGCTTTGCGGGCATCATCCATTCGTCCGGCAGCATTTACCCTGGGGGCAATCACAAATACCAGATTGGTAATATGCATGTATTTTTGCACACCTGCCAATTGCATCAGGGCCCGGATACCCGGACAAGGATTTTCGTTTACTTTTTCTAATCCATAATAAGCGAGTACCCTGTTCTCTCCTGTGATGGGAACAATATCAGCAGCGATGGCGGTGGCAACCAGGTCAAGGTATTCGAGATAGGCCGAATCGGGAAGACCTAGTTCTTCGCTAAGTGCCATCATTAATTTGAACCCGACACCGCAACCGCAAAGTTCTTTATAGGGGTAATTACAATCTGACTGTTTAGCATTCAGGATCGCTACTGCTGGTGGTAGCTCAATATCCGGAAGATGGTGATCGCAAACTATGAAATCGATGTCCATTGTTTTTGCATAGGCAATTAGCTCAACAGATTTAATACCACAATCGAGTGATATGATGAGTGAGAATCCATTCTCTTTCGCAAAATCAATCCCCATTTTTGAAACGCCATATCCTTCTCTGTACCGATGCGGGATATAAAAATCAATTTCGCTGTAAATATTCTGTAGGAATTGAAACATACTGGCAACAGAAGTGGTACCATCCACATCATAATCGCCAAATACAAGAATTTTTTCTGAGTGTTCAAAGGCTTCGATAATACGGGTTACTGCTTTACGCATATCCTTCATCAGCCAGGGATCATGCAGGTCGCTTAATTGCGGTCGGAAATAGTGTTTGGATTTTTCAAAATCAGTGAGGCCTCTCTGAACCAGAATACTACAAAGGGTTCTGTTAATTTTCAGAGACTCCTGCAGGGCCGAAGTAAGGGTTTCATCGGCGCTTAATATTTTCCATCTTTTCTGCATTAATAATTTCTATCAGTAGTATACCTGACCAGTTCTTCCAATGCCTCACGTACAGGTGAATCAGGAAATTCATGTAAAATAGCCAATGCCTCATCGCGATAGCCGAACATTTTGGCAGTAGCATATCTGATGCCACCGGATTCGGTAACGGTGTCGATTACAAATTTTACCTTGTCTTTTTGGGTGTTCTGGTTTTTAACGATATAGATAATTTTCTTCCGTATTTCAGGGGAGCAATTATTCAGCGTATAAATCAGGGGAAGGGTTAGTTTTTTTTCTTTGATATCATTTCCGGTAGGCTTGCCAATATCCTCTGCTCCATAATCGAATAAATCGTCTTTGATCTGGAAAGCCATACCCACTTTTTCGCCAAAAGACCTTAATTTTTCGATTTTTTCAGGGTCCTCGAATGTGGTACATGCCCCTGATGCACAAGCAGAAGCCAGTAAAGAAGCTGTTTTGCCTTTTATGATCTCATAATACACTTCTTCATCGAAATTCAGTTTGCGGGATTTTTCAAATTGGAGCAATTCTCCTTCACTCATCACTTTTACAGCTTCTGCCAGGATCTCCAAAATCTGGTATTCTTTGTTGTTCAAGGCTAATAACAGGGCTTTCATTAATAAATAATCCCCTACCAATACCGCAATTTTATTCTTCCAAAGAGCATTTATAGAGAAAAAGCCCCTTCTTTCCAGTGAATCATCCACCACATCATCGTGAACCAGTGAGGCCGTATGCAATAATTCAACCAGTGAGGCGGCCCTGTACGAGCTTTCCTTCAGATCTCCACCCAATTTAGCGCTGAGAAGCACAAACATGGGGCGGAGCTGTTTCCCCTTCCTTTTAACAATATACCGCATGATCCTGTCCAGAAGCGACACCCTGCTTTTCACAGCCTCTCTGAAATGCGTTTCAAACGTTATCAGCTCTTCTGATATAACCTGTTTTGCTAAGTTCATGTGAAAATTATACTGCAATATAGTATTGATATGTGCAATAAGTAATACATAAGCAGCGTTAATACAGTTATTGCGCTCAATACGTGGTGAAATTACGTGTGAAATAAACGCAAAACCGGCCTCCGGTTATTACCAGTAAGTAATTTTAGTCGAATTTTACGTAACAAATACCTTTTATGGCAAGCAGAAAATACTTTTTAGTGGCAGTTTTGATCGTTCTGGTTCATTCAGTTGGTCTTGCCCAGACAGATTGGGGATGGGATTGGAAAGATTCTTCGAAAGTGGCAGTAAAGAACCTTCCTCAGCGAAATGAGTTCCTTAATAACCAATATCCTTATCCTGCTATACCCAGAAGTCAGTGGGAGGTAGGGGTTTCTCTTGGAAATTCAAGGATTTTAGGCGATGTAGCCAATTTCAAATTCGGCTACGGAGCCGGTGTTACGGTTAGAAAAGCACTTACCAATATGCTCTCCATACGCGGAGGGTTACTTTACCAGAAAACCGCGGGTATTGATGCTATGTTAAGCACTAATGCATTATCTGATGGATATATATCAGGAAATCAGTATAGGGCAATTACTGGATATGGCATTTATGGACAATACAGACCTGATAATACCAATCAGTTATTGAAAGTGTTTGTGCCCAATTATCAGAATACGAATATAACTGCTACAGTAGATGTCGTACTGTCCCTGAATACCTTAAGCCATTATCGGGGAAATCCGAAATGGGATGTTTATGTATTTGGAGGTTATGCATTGGCTATTTCATCCGTCAAGACCCGTATGACCGACAGTTCGGGGAACCCATTCAATTTTACTACCATCAATTATAGCGGTTCCAAAGCTACTGTTCAGGAGGCTGTAAATGCTGCATTAACAGCCGCCGGCGCTAAGTACCAAACAGCACCAACAAGAGTAAGAAGAACAGATGTGGGCTCTGGTAGTTCATTGATGACTCATTCTCTTACCTATGGAGCCGGGGTTTCTTATAAATTGAATGAAAAATATAATGTAGGTATTGAGGACAGGCTGATTAATACATTTAATGGCGACCAGGATGCTTTGAATACGGGGCGGAGCGATATATTCAACTATCTTTCAATGCACCTGAATATAAATCTGAGCATCAAAAAAGGCAAAAGAGTTCAACCTTTATGGTGGATAAACCCAAATAATTTTGTTTACAGCGAACTGAATGCCCCTAAGCATATGAAGATGCCGAAAGTGGTGCTGCTGGATTCTGATAAAGATGGTGTTATTGATCAGTTTGATCTCGAACCCAATACCCCTAAAGGAGCGCCGGTTGATAGTCATGGTGTTGCCAAGGATACCGATGGAGATGGTGTTCCTGACTACAGAGATAAAGAATTGCTGACACCTCAGAAATGCTTCCCTGTTGATGCTGATGGAGTAGGTACTTGTCCTGAACCACCTTGTTGCAAAGAAATGAAAGACCTGATCGCCAATATGAAACCGGTTGAGAAGGCTCCAGAATGTACGATTGGAAACCTGGTTAGCGTTCATTTTGTTGGCAACGCCAAACTCACCAAAGATGCCCAGGCATTCTTAGCAGAAGCGGCTATCAAAATAAAAGCCAATCCTGCTTGTAAGATTAAAGTGATTGGCTATGGTACAGCCAGCAAGTCTGCACAGCAATTGAGTTGGGAAAGAGTAAATGCGGTAGTTAAATACCTGGTTGAAAAACAAGGTGTTTCTGAAAGCCGGCTATTGTTTGTGTATGCACAGGATGGTGATGCCAATACTGTTGACCTTCAAGGAACAACAGAAGATGGACCCAATACGGTTCCCGCCCCGCATCCAAACCTGAAAAGTAAAAACTAGAAATTATAAGCTACTGACTAAAAAGGTCCTGTGCATTGCACAGGACCTTTTTTTATGACTTACTAATTCTTAAACAGGGATGCCTTTTTATTTTGACAAGAAAAATTTCATTGTATTCAAGATTGCATCATATCCAGGTGCAATTCGCCAAAATTTTGCAGTGATGAAATCTTAAGATCGGCTGCTCCCCATCTTTCATCTTTATTCTGAGATATATGTGGAACAATCACACATTTCATTCGGGCAGCTTTGGCTGCGATCAATCCGTTAAAGGAATCCTCAAAACAAATACATTTGATCGCCTGACTGTTTAATTGAGCGGCACAATTCAGGTAAACCTGTGGGTGTGGTTTGCCCAGTGGAAGATCCTGTGCCGAGGAAGTAGCCTGCAGATAGTTTTGAATACCTGCCATTTGAACAACCAGATCAATTAATTCCTGAGGTGAAGAAGTAGCCAGACCAATTTTAAACTGCTTTCTTGAAAAGAATTCAAAAATGTATCCAACACCCTGCATGATCTTTCCTTTGTAGGCGATCTTTTCTAATACCAGTTGAACAATTCTTTTTTCGGCCCTTGCATATTCTATAGCCCCAATATTAAAATAAGAGAACCACCACTGAACAAACTCTTTGGTTCTAAGACCGGTGGTGGTTTTGTATTGTTCTTCGGAAAGACTAACCCCATACTCTCTGAATATTTCTGTTGCGGCTTCGTTCCAAAGTGGTTCACTGTCAACCAGTAACCCATCAATATCAAAAATGACGGTATCTAACTGCATAAATTGGTTATTGAAGCAAATGTATTGGCAGAGTTTGATAGATTAGGTACTTAGATACAGTTATTTTTAAGTTTACGCCCTGTATTTGTTTACAATGCTTATTTTGCAGTGCTTGTCAAACCCCAGCTATTATGAAATTAGTTGACAGATTAAAACATATCCGTCTTATCCGTTCAATAATTTACTGTGTTGTAGGGGCTATCTCTTATCCGGGCCTCACCTGGTTTAATAAGATAAAGATTGAAGGAACTGAGAATCTGCATAATCTTCCAAATAAGAATGTACTTTTTGTCAGTAACCACCAGACCTATTTTGCCGATGTAATCACCTTTCTCCATATTTTCTGTGCGGTTAAATGGCGGAAGCAAAATCGCTTAGGGGTTCCTTATTATCTGCTGAATCCATTTACCAATGTATATTTTGTTGCTGCAGAAGAAACCATGAATGGCAGCCTGCTTAGCAGACTATTTAAAATGGCAGGTGCACTGACGGTGAAAAGAACCTGGCGCGCAGAAGGAAAAGAAATTGCCAGAGAGCGTGATGAATCAGACACACAAAAAATTGATCAGGCTTTGAACAAAAGCTGGGTAATTACTTTTCCGCAGGGAACTACCAAACCTTTTGCTCCGGGTAGAAGGGGTACGGCACATATCATTAAAAATAACCAGCCAATTGTTGTACCTGTTGTTATCAATGGTTTCTGGAGGGCTTTTAGTAAAACCGGACTATCCTTTAAAAAAACAGGTTCCCGCTTATCCATTCGGTTTAAAGAACCCATGATCATTGATTATACAAAACCTGTTGAGGAAATACTTGACCAGGTAATGGAAGCGATTGAGCAAAGCAAAAACTATATGCTTAAGAGCAAGCACCATTTTATGAACCTGCTGGATAAATAAAATAATCCCAAATAAGCTACTACTTCCTGCTTACTCCTTTATAAAAAATGCTTTTAATTCTTTAGCATCATCCGGGTCCATTTTACCTGCGAGGATTAATCGAAGCTGCCTTCTTCTTAGCGCACCTTCATACAATTTCTTTTCTTCTTCGGTTTCCGCAATTAATTGAGGCACTTCTCTGGGTTTCCCATTTGGATCCAATGCAACAAAAGTGAAAAATGCTTCATTGCTTTCATATTTATATTGGTGAAGCAGGTCTTCACCCCAGACCTTAATATTGATTTCCATAGATGTATGAAAAGCACGACAAACTTTTGCTTCTATATGTACCACATTACCCAGCTTAATGGGGTTTTTGAAACTGATATTGTCTACTGATACCGTCATGCTGGGGGTATTGCAATGTCTTCCCGCAGCAATACCCGCCGCGATATCCATCCAATACATCAATCGTCCCCCCATCAGGTTGCCAAATGTATTGGTATCATTGGGTAATACCAGTTCGTTCATGGTAGTATGACTTTCACTTGCTTTTTTGGGGTCCATTGGGGTTATTTAATTTATTCGTAAAGATATTGTGTCGAATTTGAAAATTTGAAAATTTGAAAATTTGCCCCGAGCACTCGGGATGAAAATGGTTTTTTGGCCTTTTTTAGATTATGATTTGCTCCAGATTTTTTAGGTAGTCATTGTCTATATCTGCGCCGATTCCGGGGGTGTTGGGAACAGATAGGTTCATACCTGAATAGGTTGCCCCGCCAATTACCGGGTCTGTGAGGTGACCGAGTAGGCAGGTATCCAGGTCATAGAAATGTACATTGTTGTTGGCCATGGCAAAATGCACTTTGGCTGTTAATGCGAGGCGACTTTCCAGCATTCCCCCCATCATACAAGGGATATTATTTTCTTCGGCAACTTTATTGATCAGCAAAGCTTCGTGAATACCACCGCTTTTGGCAAATTTAATATTGATGTATGCGCAGGCTTTGTTGCGGATAATGCGTTCGGCATCATGATGGGTAAAAACACTTTCATCGGCCATAATGGGGATAGGAGAAAGGCGGCATAGTTCTGGTAATAATTCATCATTCCATTTCCGCATGGGCTGTTCGCAAAATTCGATATCCAGAGGACCCATACTGATTAAAGCAGTTTTGGCATCTTCATAAGTCCAGCCCTGGTTGGCATCAATTCTTAGCTTGATGGTATTCCCAACGGTTTGCCTGATTCGACGCATTCTTTCAATATCATCGGTTACATTTTTCCCCAATTTTACTTTGATAATATTTACTCCTTTTTCAATAAACTCAGTAGCTGTTGCCGCCATTTTTTCAGGCGTATCAATCCCAATAGTAAGATCGCTCTCAATAGGTTTTATCGAGCCGCCCAGGTACTGGTATAAAGGTTGGTTGGCTGCTTTAGCTGCTATATCATATAATGCCATATCAAAGGCACTTTTGGCTGTATAATTCCCGGCAGTAAAAAGTGATAGTTCTTCTAATCTCTCAGCAATCTCATCAGCAGGCTTGTTTTTCCAGAGAGCGGCAAAGTCTTTGGCCATTTCATAACAGGTAGCCTGGGTTTCCCCGGCAATCATGGGGAATGCAGAACATTCTCCAACGCCGGTAATTCCTTCAGTGGTATGTATACGGATAAAAAGATTCTGGGCATATGCCATGGTTCCCGTTGCAATGGTAAATGGAACCATGGGAATCGTGTATTTGTAAATTTCAGTCTGTGTAATGATCATCTGCGAATTTCCATATTTATCTTAAATAGTTTTTAGATTTTTTGGACGAGTTGAAAGTATCAATAAAAGCAGATACCAATTCAGTGAAACGGTTCCTGGTATTTTTGGCTGGCTGCTACGATAAGAATACAAAGGATTGCTAGATCCTGATCATTTGGTGCTCTCTAAGTACATCTAAAGTTAATGGCTCCCCCTCTGACAGATTTTGATAATCCAGCATATCACATACAAAGCCCTGATGGTCGCCACCCTCAAAACTTGAGATTACTTTTAATTCTATTACTGCCAAAGCTTCCTGTAGGATAAGATGCGTTTTCCATGTAGTGAGTAGTTTTCTCTTTTCAAGACGGGCTATTTTATCGATTTGGTTACCTGATTTTTTCCCCAGCAGATCCACTAATCGAAATTGTTGAGCGGATAATAGCTGCAACACAAATACCGGATTCTCTTCGATATTGGAAAGGGTTTTTGTGCCATGAAAGATTCCACATATAAAACGTTTGGGTTTCATACTGATTTGGGAAGCATAGGTAATGATATGCATATTGGTATTCCCTTTTTTATCCCTGCTGCTGATTGAATACACAGGCAGGTTAACCCGGTTCCATGGACGTTTGGCCATAATTCGAATGGTTATTGACTCTCAACAGTAAATAAAATAATCCAATTCCGTATTTCCAATACTCATCAAACAAAAATGGGAAGGCTTTGTTTATAAAGGCAAATCAATCGTATGCAATCAGTAAAAGGTAAAATAGTTCTGGTAACCGGGGCAACAGGCGGAATAGGTTCACAAACTGTGAAATTACTGGTTGGTAGTGGTGCTATTGTCTATATAACCGGAAGAAATCTTGCTAAACTAAACCAGTTGGCGGAAGCGTGTCGTATTTCATCAGATCATGTTTTTCAAATGGACATTGCAGACGAAGTATCCGTGAACAGGGTTATTGACAATATATTGGCACAATCCTCAGTTATCGATATTCTTGTAAACGCAACAGGTATGGGTATCATTAAGCCCATGGAAAGTCTTTCTTCAGATGATTTTCAGAAAATCATTCAAACCAACCTGATGGGTGCATTCTATTTGGTGAAAGCGGTATTGCCTTCTATGAAAATCCAGAAAAAAGGTTTGATCATCAATATTCCAGGGATCTTGGGGAAAGTGCCCATGGCAGGAGCTGCTGCATATAGTGCCAGTAAATATGGTTTAGTAGGAATGATGCAAAGTATACGGGAAGAAATTAAGCGAACAGAGATCAGGATTACCAACCTGTTTCTGGGTGGTGTTGACTCTCCTTTCTGGGATACAATAGATCTGAGGGTTCAGAAAGAAAAGATGATCCAGGCAGAGGAAGCCGCCAAAGCCATCTGGTTTCTATGCCAACAACCGGTAAGCGGGGTAGTTAGTGAGATGGTTTTACAGCCTTTTAACCACCAGGCTATCTGATTTTATAAAATAATTAGGGGTTTCTGCGAAAAGCTTTTTTTACTTATCGTTCTGCTACCGATATTCGCACTACGAACAACTGTTAGCATGAATATTTCTTTTGACAACACCGAAAATGCCTTTGCCTACAAGTCTGATAAGGACCTGAAAGGAGCTAAATTCCTGTTTAATACCATGGGATACCCCTGGTTTGTACAAATAGGCACCCGACTTACCCCATTTATTATGAAAACCGGGTTACCAGTTGATGGTATTATCCGAAAAACCATTTTCAAACAATTTGTAGGTGGTGAAACATTAGAGGAAACCGCTGCTGTGGGTTCCATTCTGGGTAAATATGGGGTTCAGGTAATCCTGGATTATGGTGTGGAAGGAAAACAGGGCGAAGCCAATTTTGACCATGCAACTGAAGTATTTATTCGGGTAATCAATTATGCAGCTACACAAACCAATATCCCTTTTATCAGTATCAAAGTAACCGGACTGGCCAGATTTGGATTATTGCAAACACTTAATGAGGCACCCCGGTTGAGAAGTGGTATTCATGATCATGAGGAGGAGATTGACGAGTGGGACAGGGTTCGCGAAAGAATGTATACGATTTGTGAAGTAGCTGCCGAAAAAAATATCGGTGTGCTGATAGATGCGGAAGAAACCTGGATACAGGATCCGGTTGACAGGTTGACCATGGAAATGATGGAGATCTTCAATAAATCAAAAGTGATCGTGTATAATACGATTCAGTTATATCGTCACGACAGACTTCATTTCCTGCATATTTCTCACCAGATTGCCAAACAGCAGGGATTTAAATTGGGGATGAAACTGGTACGAGGTGCTTATATGGAGAAGGAGAGAGAAAGAGCTTACGATAAAGGGTACGAAAGTCCGATTCAGGCTACAAAAGAAGATACTGACAGGGATTATAATGATTCGGTTACCTATTGTCTTGAAAACATAGAAGATGTTTCCGTGATCATTGCTTCACATAATGATGAAAGTAACCTCAAAGCTGCTGAAATGATGGATAAGTGCGGTATACCGCATAATCATCCACATGTGCATTTTTCTCAATTATTTGGTATGAGTGATAATATTACCTTCAACCTGGCGAAAGAAGGGTTTAATGTTAGCAAATACCTGCCTTTTGGTCCAATCAGGGATGTGATTCCTTACATGATGAGAAGAGCACAGGAAAACAGCAGTGTAAGCGGACAAACCGGCCGGGAACTTTCATTGATCAAAAAAGAGTTGAAACGCAGAAAAAAAGCATAATTCACAGATTCTCCCCACTGTGATTAGTATTCTTTTTGTCATCCCCATTTGCAGTGTATTTTGCACCCTATGCAGCAATACCAGCAATTACTCAGGCATATTATGGAGAATGGGGTTTCCAAGACCGACAGAACCGGTACGGGAACCATCAGTTGTTTTGGCTACCAGATGCGGTTTAATCTGCAGGAAGGCTTTCCGATGGTAACTACCAAAAGACTCCATACAAAGAGCATTATTTATGAACTCTTATGGTTTTTACGTGGGGAAACCAATATCAAATATCTAACGGATCATGGTGTTAGTATCTGGAATGAATGGGCAGATGCAAATGGTGAGCTGGGTCCGGTTTATGGAAAACAATGGAGAAGTTGGGAAGGTGCTGATGGAACGGTGATTGATCAGATAACTGACCTGATTAACCAGATCAAGAAAAATCCGGATAGCCGCCGATTAATCATCAGTGCATGGAATGTGGCTGAGTTGCCAAAGATGGCATTGATGCCCTGTCATACCATTTTTCAGTTTTATGTTGCTGATGGAAAACTGAGTTGTCAGTTATACCAGAGAAGTGCAGATGTATTTCTAGGGGTTCCTTTTAATATTGCTTCTTATGCTTTACTGACGATGATGGTGGCCCAGGTATGTGGACTGGCTTATGGTGATTTTGTACATAGTTTTGGTGATGTTCATCTTTATAATAATCATATAGAACAGGCGCAACTTCAACTAAGCCGTGAACCTTATCCTTTACCGGTAATGAAACTAAATCCTGAGGTAAAAGATATTTTCGGGTTTCAATTCGAAGATTTTACCCTCGAAAATTACCAGTACCATCCTGCTATTAAAGCACCTGTGGCTGTGTAAGTGGTAAGTAATAAGTTTAAGTTACCAAGTATTTACATACTCGTACTATATTATTTACACATAAACTTATAACTTACAACGTATAATTTATAACTTTTCTATGCTGATTTCCCTGGTTGTAGCGGCTGCTCAGAATAATGCGATTGGTTTGCATAATCGTTTGCTTTGGCATTTGCCCAATGACCTTAAATTTTTTAAAAATATTACCTGGGCCATGCCTGTAGTAATGGGCAGAAAAACTTTTGAAGCATTGGCAGGGAAACCTTTGCCAGGCAGATTGAATATGGTCATTACCCGGCAAAAAGATTTTAGGGCAGAGGGTGTTATCGTAGTTTCTTCCATGGAAGAAGCCATCAGTATTGCCAATCAACAAGATTATAAAGAACTGTTTGTAATAGGTGGTGGGGAAATATATCAGCAGTCCATGTTATTAGCTGACAAAATCTATCTGACAAGGGTGGATGCAGTTTTAGAAGGGGATACTTTTTTCCCTGCTATCGAAAAAGATAAATGGAAAATGGTTTCAGAACAATCTTTTTCGGCTGATGAAAAACACCAGTATGCATATCATTTCCAGTTATGGATCTCAAAACTGGCAAAGTCCTGAACATGCAATTCATTCAGATCGCTTATTGTTGTAGTCTCCCTTTTTTGTTGCTGATTTCCTGGATGGGCCTTACCGTTAACTGGAAGCAATGCGCGGTTAATATGATATCCGTTTCCAATCTTTTATTAATAGGCTATTCATTATTTCTTATACGGCAGTTAATTGGCATTGTTCAATTGGGCCGAACATTGGCAGATAAATACCATATTGAAGCTTTTCATAAGCAAACAACAATAGATGGGTTTATGATCAGACAGGCATTGATTATACTGGTGCCTTTTGTATTCCTGTCAAAAAAATGGAGAAAAAACAGATGGGTTTCAATAGCTATGCTGTTACTGTTATTTTGGAATAATCCAATCTCTGTATGGAACAATTTTGATCTGATGAGTAAAATTGCTTCTTATGGTTTTTTACTCTGCACAGCCTATGCGTTTATTTGGCTCCTGAACCAATTACCTCATCAATCTACTCCAGAATAATGTATTCGCGTTTTGCCATAAGTATCCGGTATCTCAAATACTTTCTTACCGCTTCAAATGGGAAAGGACATGGAGTGCATTCCCCTTTTGTATTTGAATTTATTACCCAGGTTTTAAATGATGTCAGATTTTTTTATGCCTTTCTGCCGATTGAAGATCTCAGAACAAATTTATTGGCTGATACCAATCAGCTGACTATTGAGACTTCTGATATAAAACCACCTGCGGGAAATATAAAGAAACTAGACATAAATGAAATTACCAGATCATGCGGTAGCTCCCGAAAAACAGGGCAATTGTTATTCAGAATCGTAAACTACTACTCTCCAGATTCAATTCTTGTATTGGAGAATTCATTAGGTATTGACACTGCTTATCTTGCTGCTGCAAATACTTCTCTACAACTGACAACCATTCAGCAGGATAAAACGATCGCTGCAATGGCAATGAAACATTTCCAAATGCTGGAGTTGAACAATATCAATATGCTGGTTGGGGATTATGATCAGGCATTAGCAAGAGTTATCAAAATAAATCCTAAGATTGGTCTGGTTTATATTTATGTAAATACCGATTACGCTTCAATAATGAAATATTTTAACCAATTGCTTAGTTATATTCAACCTGATTCAATACTCATATTCCATAACATACATAGCAGCCAGGATATGGAAAAAGCCTGGGAAGAGATCAAAATCAACCAGATCGTTACCCTGACTATTGATCTGTTTTATATGGGCATTGTTTTATTCAGGAATGAAAATAAAGTAAAGCAGGATTTCAGTATCCGGTTCTGAGTCATTCAAAAAATCTAAATACTATATGTTCTTGAGACTTCATCAGCATTTTTCCAGTGCCTGCAAAATATCATTCAGAATATCTTCCTTATGTTCCAGACCAACACTGATTCGGATTAATCCGGGTGTAATATTTACTGCCTGTCTTTCAGCTTCACTTAATTTGGCATGTGTAGTACTGGCAGGATGAGAAGCGATACTTCTTGTATCGCCCAGGTTAGCAGTCAGGGAAAGCATTTTCAGGTTATTGAGAAAAGCGCGACCGGATTCCAATCCGCCTTTCAATTCAAAGCAAACGATCCCGCCACCGTTTTTCATTTGTTTTTTCGCAATGGTAACATGCGGGTGACTCGCCAGAAATGGATACCGTAAGGAAGCGATCTTCTCATTTTTTTCTAATGACTGCGCAATGAACAAAGCGTTTGAAGCGTGTCGCTCCATTCGAACATCCAGGGTTTCCAAACTTTTACTTAATACCCATGCATTAAAAGGTGATAAAGCAGGGCCGGTGCTTCGGCAGAATAAATAAATTTCTTTGATCAGGTCTTTCCTGCCAACAATTACGCCGCCTAAAACCCGACCCTGTCCATCCAGCCATTTAGTAGCAGAATGCACTACCAGATCAGCACCAAAGTCTATGGGTTGTTGGTTGACAGGCGTTGCAAAACAATTGTCAACATTCAAAATGATGGAATGTTTTTTAGAAACCCGGCCAATCATTTCAAGGTCCAGTATATCCAGACCAGGATTGGTAGGGGTTTCCAGATAAATCATTCGGGTATTGGGTTTAATAGCTGATTCCCAGGCAGCTTCATCTGCATTGGCATCCAGATAAGTATATTCTATACCAAATTTGGGTAAGTATTTAGCAATGATGGTATGGGTACTACCAAATATAGCATTACAGGCAATCAGGTGATCACCCTGTTTGAGCAGTGCCATAAAGGAACCGAAAACAGCACTCATGCCGGAAGCAGTAGCATAACCTGCTTCTGCGCCTTCCAATGCACACATTTTGTCTACAAACTCCTGTACGCCGGGATTACTGAAGCGGCTATAGATATTAGCATCTGTTTCATCAGCAAAAGCAGCCCGCATATCTTCTGCATTATCAAAACAGAAACTGCTGGTTAGAAACATGGGAGTAGAGTGCTCCATTTCATTGGTGCGTTCTGTTTGTATGCGGATGGCGTTGGTTTGCTGGTGGTTTGACATAGAGAACGTTTAATTGTTGTATGGATTTATGGTTGAATGGTTCCTGGCTATACTTCTTTTATTTCTATATCCCATTCAATGGTACATCCGGCTGCTCGAAGGGTGGCAGCAACGGAGCAATATTTATCTATCGACAGGCTACAGGCTTTTTTTGCTTTTTCTGCATCAATATTGCCGGTAAACTGGAAAAGGATATGGACATATTTCCATAAGGAAGGCTCTTTATCCGGTTCTCTTTCTCCGTCAATAACCATATTGAATGAAACGAGTTCCTGTCTTTGCTTCTTCAGAATAGACACGATATCTACTCCGCTGCAACCGCCTAAGCCCATCAATAATGCCTGCATGGGGCGAAAACCGGCGTTATGTCCCCCAATGGCTTCTGCGGCATCCATTTGACCGGTATGGCCATTTTCGTCCGTAGCTTCGAATTTATAGGCATCATCCACTCTTTTAATTAAAATTCTGGCCATTTTAAAGATTTATGCAAATGTAAATTATCCATGCCCTTATTTTGCTTCTGAAATGCGGAATAATCCATATGAATCTTTTTACTCATAACGAACCCTTTATTTTAGAAAATGGCAGGGTTTTGCCATCTCTCCAGATTGCATATCATACCTATGGAACCCTGAATAAGGCAAAATCCAATGTGATCTGGGTTTGTCATGCTTTAACTGCCAATTCAGACGCAGCAGATTGGTGGAAAGGATTGGTTGGGGATAATTGTCTCATCGATCCTGCTCAATATTTTATCGTTTGCGCCAATATGCCCGGATCCTGTTATGGCTCCACCGGTCCAACCAGTATCGACCCAATTACAGAACAACCTTATTATTCCGAATTCCCACAAGTAACCATCCGGGATATGGTTCAGGCTTATATTTTACTTAGAAAACATCTGAATATCGATTCTATATACCTGTTAATGGGTGGTAGTATGGGTGGATACCAGGCCTTGGAATGGGCAGTAATGGAAAAAGAAATCATCAGCAAGCTTTTCTTAATTGCTACTTCTCCTTCTGAAAGCGCCTGGGGTGTGGCTGTACATACAGCACAACGTTTGGCGATTGAAGCCGATCATACCTGGCGAGATCATACAGCAAAGGCAGGAGCCAAGGGACTAAAAGCAGCAAGAGCTATCGGTATGCTCACTTACCGCAATTATGGAACATTCCAGGAAAAACAAACTGATCCTGATCCGGAGAAAATTGATGATTTTAAAGCATCTTCCTATCTCAATTACCAGGGAGATAAACTGGTAAAAAGATTCAATGCTTATAGTTACTGGTTACTTACGAAGGCAATGGACAGTCACCATTTGGGCAGAGGCCGAGGAGGCGATCTGATAACTGTATTAAAATCGATTCAGCAACCTACTTTGATTATAGGTATTCATAGCGATATATTATGTCCATTGGATGAACAGCGTTTCATGGCCGATTATATGCCTCATGCAAAACTGGTTGAGATTGATTCAGCATATGGACATGATGGGTTTATCATTGAAACGGGACAGATTACCCAACATCTTTCTGCCTGGCTGAAGGATTAAAATGGGTCTTTATCTTTTTTGTCCGGGATTTGGTTTTCTTTCCGTGTATCCCGAAGTAGATAAATTGAAAACTGATTCTGCAACAGGTTTAACAGATACTTCTGTTGCTCTCATTAAAGAATTGATAGGACCTTCATTCATCTGTATTTCTAAGGGGATGCCTTTTATTTTCACTTGTATATCCGCAGTCACCGGACCCACATCGGGTATATTATGAATTTTATCTGTGCACCAAACAGTGAGGGTAACTTTTTTGCCGGATTTGTCGCTGAGGGTAATGGTTGCTTTGGAACAATCATATCCTAATATCTTTTTTTTCTCTTTGCTTAAAGCAATCATCGGGGCCACTTCATTCTTGGCTAATTTTTCCTTTTGAATATCTTCCGGACTCTTGCGGGTATAAAATTGTTTGCCAACAGCATTCATTAATAATAGCAGTCCTTTGCTATCATATAAAGTCTGCATGGAATAGATAGGAGTACTCATTTCAGTAAGAGATTTCCCTTTTTTGAAATAAATCGTAACAGATGAGTTCCCTACCATTGGGTTAATCGTTCCAGGTTGCTCACCCTGTATGGTCATCGAATATTTGAGAATGCCCTCTTCCACTTGTGCAGTTGCCTGAAAAGAAGATAAGATGACCAGGAGGAATGAGACTTTTTTCATTTTTTTCTTTTTACTGAAAACAGCTGATTGTTAATTTGGGTGATATATTTTTTCTGCATGTTTATACACTTCTTCCTTATTGAGTGTCATGGATTTTGTTTGCTGGTGTGTGAACATTTCCATCTGGTCTGTATAATGCGGTGAATCTTTTCTGGCAGAAGCCCCATATACATTGAGTGATTCGATCACCGGCCCTGATTTGGTAAACCGAACCAGTTCAATATACGCATCACCCTGGTTATCTTTTACCATCCCGTTCTTATAAGGAATCGAATAGGAAGGAGCCAGTACATCAGGCAAACCTCCTAGTGGAAATTCTTTCTCTCCGCGAACCAGTTTTTGTATATCGCCCAGTTGCAGGTTGGTTCGGCCAAAATCTTTTAGCATAGAAGCTTTGGCTTCTTTTAGTATGGATACGGCTTCTTCTTTTGTAATGATCTTATTCCTTAAATAGGATCGATGGGCTGTATAAATAACCTGGTAGATTTCGAGAAATGTGGCCGCGCCAATATTTTCTATATCTGAATTTCTGTTCCATTGTTTCAGGTTATTGATCAGGTCAGATATTTCAGGATAGTCAGCAGGGTTTAACAGGAAAAAAGAATCGATATTACTTGAGAATGCAAATTTTGCGGGATATTGGCGATCAAATTTTATTCTTTTAAAATCATCGAAAGAAACTTTTTGGTAACCTGCTAATAATTCTGCAAAGCGAAGACTGCGATTATTTTCATTGGTTTCATATCCCATAGTAGGATCTTTGATCACCGGATTATCAGAACCTTCAGTTGAATGGAAGGGAGAATGGTTGGTATTATATACAAAACCACTGGCAGGTTGTAATACCTGTGGCAAATCTGATAAAGGATGCAGGCTGGTCCATAAAGTAGCACTGGTATTTCCTGGCAAAGTGCCTTTCCAATCATATTTAGGATCACGTATCGGGATGCGGCCATTGCTTATGTAATAAATGGTATCATACCTGTCACCATACACAATATTATATCCCGGAATCGCCAGCATATTCAGTGCTGTTTTAAACTCAGTAAAATTTTTCGCCTTATTAAACCGATACCATTGTTCCAGACCGCGGATATCCATTTGTGCCGGCATACGAATCGAAAAAGTTCCTTTGGGTGTAATTAATGTGGGCCCATATTTACTCCAGTAAACTTTTTTATTTACGTTAATTCGGATACCGGATAGTTTGACATTTAGTTTCGCATTTTTTTCTTCTAAGGTTTCCCATTGCCCATCCAGTTTGTATTGGAGTTTATTAGTGGGATTGATCTCTAATTGATAGATATCCAGTTTGTCCGGCGCATTTACAGTATGCGCCCAACCCAAATATTCATTGCAACCATGCAATATGCAGGGGGCACCTGGAAAATTAGCACCCAGAATATTCCAACCTTCTTCACTGCATAAATGTGCTTCATAAAAAGCAACTGGTCCTTCCAATGGCTGGTGGGCATTGATATCCAGGTATACCTGGCCATCCGTTGTTTTGCGACTGTTAAATGCGATGCCATTGCTTCCCTGTGTTTTGAAATTTTCCAGTAAAGCAACGGTTCCTTTGTTGATTGAGGATAATGATTTATCAGCACCCGATAATACACATAGCTGTAATACCGAGTATTGAATCATATCTTTCGGTCTCACCGGAAACGCTTTTTTCAGTAGAATTTCTTCCGGATGTTTAGCCGCATAGGCATTGAGTCCGGCGCAATAACCTTCCAATAATCTTTTAAAATCCGGACTCAGGTCAGTATCATATTTTTCTTCCACCAATTCCGGTATCCGTAAAAGATGGACTACATAGTCGATCGCCGCGCCTTTTTTCCCCTGGTAAGCTCCCAGCATGGCTTTACCTGCCAGTAAAGATTGCTGTATCGTGGTAAAATCATCTTCTGCATGGGCCCAGGCAAGTCCATAAGCCACTTCCGGATCGGTTTTCGCAAAAATATGCGGCACACCATATTTATCTCTTACAATATCAATTTTAGCCGGGTCAAATTGAGCGGAAGCGGTATAAAGAAGGGTCAAAAAGAAAAAAGCCGTTAGCAGGCGATATAGCATAGCAGTTAGTTTAGCGTTATTACAAATCTAACCAGAATAAGTTTTGCCGAACCAAATACCTTTGGTCTTGTTATCTTTGTATAAATCTTATCAAATGGGCATTTGGAAGCAACTCGCAGAATACCTGTATATCAAGAAAAGGGATCCCAATGAACCCCGAACACAATGGATGAAATACATGCATGGAATGAACCGGATTTCCCTGATCATGTTTTTGGTGGTGCTCCTGATTATTCTTTTTAAACTGGTGATTTTGCCTTTGTTCAGGTGATGATGTAAGCAATTAATATTGGCTATTAGCTATTGGCCATTGGTGGTAAGGTAGTCATAGATAATTTTAGCGGCTTGGGCAGAGGCATGACCGCCGGCGGATAATAATTCTTTCAGATCGGTATAATTTTTTTGTAACTCCTCTTTTTTGGATTCATTGGTAAGAAGTGACGTGAGTTCTTTTACGAGGTTGGTACTGGTTAATTCTTCCTGGATCAATTCTTTTACCACTTCTTTGTCCATGATCAGGTTCACCAACGAAATATATTTGATCTTGATTAAGCGTTTGGCAATCTGGTAACTGATATTACTGCCTTTATAACACACTACTTCGGGTACTCCAAATAAGGCAGTTTCCAAAGTGGCCGTTCCGCTGGTTACCAATGCGGCTTTCGCGGTTAATAACAAATCATAGGTTTTGTTTCGAACTGAATCTACATTCTGGTAAGCGGCCATGAAGGGCTCATAAAATGCATTTTCAAGTCCCGGTGCTTTGGCCACCACAAAACGATAATCCGGAAAAGATTTCGCTACTTCCAGCATGATGGGAAGCTTCTTGGCAATTTCCTGTTTGCGGCTTCCTGGTAAAAGAGCGATCAGGTTATTGGTTTGCCCGGCTAAAGGCGGAGTAGGGTTGGGATCTGCTTTCTTCGCTTCAATTACTTCAACCAAAGGGTGACCAACATAGTCTACTTCCCAGTCCCATTTGGTTTTGTAATAGTCTTTTTCGAAAGGAAGAATATAGAGCATCTTATGAATATACTGCTTCATTTTTTTTACCCTGTTCTCTTTCCATGCCCATACCTGCGGAGAAATATAATACACAATCTTAAATCCTTTCTTACTACCCCATTCTGCAATCCGCAGATTAAATCCAGGGTAATCAATCAATATCAATACATCCGGCTGCCAGGCAAGAATATCCTGTTTACAGAAATCGATATTCTGTAAAATCGTAGGCAGGTTTTTCACTACTTCCGCAAAACCCATAAATGCAAGTTCCTTATAATGTTTTACCAATGAAGCCCCGGCCGACTGCATCAAATCTCCACCCCAGCAACGGATATCAGCCTGGTGATCGAGCAGGTAGATTTGTTTCACCAGGTTACTGCCATGCAGATCGCCACTTGCTTCACCGGAAATAATATAGTATTTCATTCTTTGGCCTGTTTTGAATTGGGTAAGTGCAAATTACGATAAGATTGGTAATGGGAAATTTGCTTTTGGCCATTGGCTATTGGCACTTGTCAATCGGTCTTCATGCTATTTGTTTTGTATTTCGGTTGTATTTGAGTCGTATTTGCGTTTAGTTTTCTTTTAATCCGCTTCGTGTATTGGGCCAGCTGGGTAATTATAGGCAAATAGCAGAATGAAAGTAAATAATTCTGGTACTAAAAGGATATACGGTTCATATACGAGGGTAATTACAACCCGATTCCCTATAAAGTCTCTATAGGGTCTCTATAAGGTCTCTATAAGGTCTCTATAAAGTTTTCTAAAGAATGCCGTACGAAACGGCGAGTTGGGGGTTACTGAAGTAATGAATGGTTTATAATCTTTCCAAAGTTTGCTAAAGATAATTTTTTTTGATAAGAAAAGCGATTCTTTTCATTGGTAATAGGTACTGCTAATTAGGTATACTGTAAAAATTCAGCTTTATGCCTATCCTAATATTATGCAACTACATCCTTTCAAACTGAATGGATATCGGGTATTTGACCAAGAATTTGTATTGGCTGTTTTTTTGGTTTTCAAAATCTTTCAAATCATGAGTACATTGCCTAACCGCAGATGGTTACTAATTATATATGTTTTAATCATTTATATCCTATGATCAATTGGAATATCCTACTGCTAAAATACAATGGCCCATCCACAATTTGATCGACTAAAAAAATAGTTTGCAAACTAAAAAATTAGTTTATATATTTACTGTAACAAACCCTCCCCCAATGAAACCATTAACAAAAGCAGAGGAACAAATCATGCAAAGTATCTGGAAGCTGGAAGAAGCTTTCCTCAAAGACATTATCGAGGCGCAGCCCGAGCCGAGACCGCATTCGAATACTGTTGCCACTATTGTGAAAATTCTGGTTGACAAAGGCTTTGTAGGGGTAACACCTATTGGCAGGGTACACCAGTATTATCCTTTGGTATCTAAGGAAACTTATTCATCCAGTACTATCAGAACACTGGTTGATGGGTATTTTGAAGGTTCCTTTAGTGATGCCGTATCCTTTATGGTAAAACAAAAGGATATCAGTGTAAAAGAATTGGAATTGCTTTTGCAACAGATCAAACATCATAAAAAATAATTACCATGCTACCGATTGCCTATTACTTTTTACAAGTGCTGCTATGCAGTGGTTTGATGATGGGATATTACTGGCTGGTGCTGCGTAACAAACGTTTTCACCAGTACAATCGTTTTTACCTGTTGGCTGTGGCACTGTTATCCTGGATCATTCCTTTGGTCAAGATCAGATGGAGCCATCCGGTGGTAACTGAAGAGCCAACCATGATTCAGTTTTTATCCCTGGTAGCTGATAATAATTCGGCCATGGATGAAAACCTAAACAAAGGATTTCAATGGTCATGGGATATGGTAGCCAGCGGTATTTATTTTTCGGTTTCTTTTATTTTATTAGCGGGCATAGTCCAGGCTTTGTATAGAATCTATCGTTTATTACAAACCCATTCCTGTAAATCAGTAGGAGAGGTGTATCTGATATTGACAAATGCCAAAGGCACACCGTTTTCTTTTTTCCGTTATATCTTCTGGAACGAAGAAATCGATATCAGCAGCGAATCTGGTAATCAGGTACTCAAACATGAACTTACCCATGTACAGCAAAAACATTCTATCGATAAATTAACGATACAACTCATGTTGGTAGCCGGCTGGTTCAATCCATTTTTCTGGCTCCTGAAAAAAGAAATGGGTATGATACATGAATTTATTGCCGATAACCGGGCAGTACAAAATGGAGATACTGCTTCTTTGGCCCAGATGCTTTTACTGGCCGCCTATCCCCGCCAGCATTTTTTACTGACCAATCCTTTCTTTTTTTCTTCTATTAAAAGAAGATTACAAATGCTAAACAACCAGCGTAATCCTAGATTCAGCTATGTACGGAGAGTGATTGTTTTGCCATTACTAGCAGTTTTTGTGGTATTATTTGCTTTTCGAAATAAGGAACAGAGAGAGAATAAAACAATCTCGTTAGCCTCTGTCGTTGAAAATGTAGTGAATGCAGTAAAAAATCCGAAAGGTATTTTAGGTGTTAATCAAATAAATGATTCGGGCTTAGCAAAAAAATATTCCGTTATTGAGGTAAATGGGTTGAAAGAAAATATTATTAAGCTATTACAAGTTAGCCCTTCAGTAGCTTTAAAATTTGATACAACGAAGAGCAAACAGAATATAAATAAACCATCATTAAAAGGTATATTATTTATTCTGGATGGAGTAAGAAGTGATTCTAATATATTACATACTGTAGAACCCTCAAATATACAATCTATAGATGTTTTAAAAGATGCTTCAGCAATAGCGAAATATGGAGAAGAAGCCCGAAATGGAGTAATTGTGATCACAAGGAAAAGTTTCCATAATGTGAGTGATTCGACATTGGTTTCAGGTCAATATTTTGGGAAATCTTATACAAATACCCCATTATATATAGTCAATGGGGCAAAATTAAATATCGGCTCAACAATTAGTTCTAATGACATAGATTCTGTTAATGTCTTAAAAGGAAAATCAGCCATTGACAAATACGGTGAGGAGGGAAAGAATGGTGTAATAGAAATCAGTACAAAAAATAAGAATGGTGGAAATAAAACGGTTGAAAAAATTAAAGGAGGTTTAACGGCCTCTGAAAATTATCAGACACAAACCTATACTGTAACTCCAATTGATTGTCATTGTCCCGGGGTTACAAAGACATTCACTGTAACAGTTACAATTGAAGGTCTCAGGGGAGAGCAAAAAGATACGGTGAACCTAGGTAAAGTGCCAGCAGGTACAGTTTATACTTGGTCAGCGCCTTCGAGTAATGATGGAAACGATAACAAAAGCTATAATGTTAAAAGCAATGAGCCAGATTTTAATAAGGCATTAGAGATGTCTGCCAAGGGTGCTGATCAGGCTACAACTAGAAATGTAGGAGGGAAAGAGCGGAATACTATTCTTTTCACAGAAGTGCAAACCCCAGCTTCATTCCCCGGGGGATTACCAGCCTGGTCAGAATACCTAAGGCGTAATTTGCAAACCGATATAGTAAAAAAGAACGGCGGACCTCCTGGCAGATACACAGTGATCGTTTCTTTTCAGGTTGATGAGAATGGAGTACTTAGTAATGTTAAAGCAATCAACGATCCTGGTTATGGTACAAAAGAAGAGGCAGAAAGGGTATTTAAAATTGGGCCTAATTGGAAACCTGGCATGCAGAATGAAATTAATGTAAAATCAAATCTTAAACAGTCAATCACGTTTTTAGTAATGTAGGATAAATTAGCATTAATGCATTGAACCATGACTGTTTAATTATATAAAATCCCGAATAATAACAGAGTGTTAAGGAGTTTTATATGCTAAATCCAGCATAAATCATCCATTCCCATAGCTGGCTTAACCCGATTTGTAGTAATATTGAAAAAATAAACCAACAAGTTTATCGTTTTTAATATACCCTTAACGGATAAGCCTGATGTACAGAAATACAGTTATTAGTTTTTTGGTCCTCTTTTGTATCGGTTCACTGCAGGTTATCGGTCAAACCGATAAACCTCAAAAACACCCTCTTCGGCGGATTGTGGTAGATGCCGGGCATGGTGGTAGCCCCGCAGCTGCCGGTAAATTCTATGGTGCATCCGGTAAAATTGCTGAAGAAAAAGATGTAGCACTGGCTATCGCATTGAAATTACAGGCTGTGATCAATCAGGAGATTCCCGATGTAGAAGTAATCATGACACGCACAACGGATGAATATAATAGCCCCATTGTAAAGGCAAATAAAGCCAATGCAGCTAAGGGTGACCTGTTTATCTCCATCCATTGTAATGATGTTAACCGCATTACCCATAAAGAGATTATAGGGTATACTACTAAAACGGTAACTCGGAAAGGCAAGAAGGTTACTAAGAAAGTGCCTGAATACCATACCTGGACAACCCCTAACCCTGCAAAAGGAACGGAAACCTATATCTGGGGAGTTGGTAAAACCAAGGATAAGGAAGAAGCTTTGATGGAGAATAGTTTCAGTGATACGGCCATGCTGATCATTGACAAGTCTGATAACCCGGCTATGAAAATGATCAATTCTGTTCGAACCCATGAATATGCGCAGAGAAGCAGGAGATTGGCAGAAGCGGTAGAAGAAGAGTTTGTAAAAGCAGGCAGGGTTAGTCGCGGTGCCAAGCAAAGAGATGAAAAAGGAATCTGGGTTTTACAGGCAGTAGCCATGCCAGCCATATTAATAGAAGTGGGATTTCTTTCAGAGCCCGATGAAGAAGCCTATATCACCAGCGAAGAAGGTCAGCAGGAAATCGCAGAAGATATTGTACGCGCACTCAAACACTATAAATTCTCACTAGAAGCGCAATTAAACGGAACCGGAGGGGGAGTACTCAGTAGCAGAAAAAACTAGGCAA
>CAIYKV010000223.1 GCA_903926855.1 uncultured Bacteroidota bacterium
ATGATAGACGCAGTAGTAAAATGTGTGCGACAGCTTGCGATACTTTGGCATACCCAAATATACTAGCTATCGCATTTACTCCTGACCACCGCCTATGGCGGTGGTTTTAATAACCATAATAAAACAGCAAAATAATTTGCTAATTTCTTCCATTATTTTTTCAGGTGATACCATTTTTCATCCAACCCTTCATTGATTTTGACAGCATAATTCTCAATCTGAACATCTACCGGTCCAAAGCTGAGATTTAATTTAGAAGGATATTTAATACCCGCAAATTCCTGGTATTCTGTAACCAGCACAGTTGCTTTTGCATCTTTCCGGATACTACTTCCATAAGCTTTCATCATACTCGCAAAACCCGTTAAGTTGGCAGCCATTTCACCGGTTGCTTCCATTTGCTTTACCAGGAAAGTCTGGGTATCTATATAATACATGATTACCTGTCCCGTTTTCAAAGTCATTTTTATTTTGAAGCAAGGCACTTTTTTAATTTTTTCTGTGCCCAATAATTCTGCTTTATGCCCTTTTGCGGCAAAATTTTCCAAATCACCAAAAGCACCGGCACAATCCAGCTCATACTGTTCTGACGCAAGTTCATCATTGGAAAGTCTGGTGATGGTTGGCTGTGGAACATCGCCCACCGGGCCACCTGGACCACCCGGACCGCCACCTCCAAAACCCCTCATTGGCGGAATATAGATAAAGCCGGCTGTATCGGTAACCATGGTAAAACTTTCTCCCATTCCCATGATTCCTCCAATCTGTCTGCGAAATAATTTTCCCTTTTCCCTTACCAGGGTCAGGGATAGCTCTATCGGCTGGCCCATCATGCCCATTTTAACCGTGCTGTTTACTTCCAGTTGTTTGATCCCTTCCAGTTTTTCCCTGCCGCCAACGGCAGTTTCATATTTAGCCAAAATCTCATCAACTGTTTGGGATTGGGCACTTACACCCATCACCAGTAGAAACAAACCCGTGATTATTTTTTTCATATACTTACTTTCGTTTAAGATTATAGGATGTCAAATGTACTGTCTGGCAGCTATTTATCAATTACCAATCATATATAATCGGTCATTAAGGAAAAAAAGCCCATGAATACGCATTCTTTTACCCTTACCGGCAATCTGGTGGATGTATGGAAAAAATCTATATACCCGGCAGAGATCATTGTCGAAAAAGGTATGATCCATTCGATACGCGAAATAGATAACAAAAATTTACCCCTTTCTGTTCAGGGATTTATTTTACCCGGGTTTGTAGACAGTCATGTACATATTGAAAGCAGTATGCTGGTGCCCAGCGAATTTGCCCGACTGGCAGTAGTACATGGAACAGTGGGAACGGTTAGTGACCCTCATGAAATTGCCAATGTTTGCGGCTGGGAAGGTGTGGAATTTATGATTGAAAATGGCCGGGAAGTTCCTTTTAAATTCAATTTTGGCGCTCCCAGCTGTGTGCCGGCTACTATTTTTGAAACGGCGGGTGCTGCATTGACAAGTGATGATGTAAAAAAATTACTGGAAAAAGATGAGATCAAATACCTGAGTGAAATGATGAATTATCCGGGTGTTCTGTTCAAAGATCCTGAGGTAATGAAAAAAATTGCTGCTGCCCATGCCCTGGGTAAACCCGTGGATGGGCATGCCCCCGGTTTACGGGGTGATCAGGCAAAAGAATATATTGAAGCAGGTATTTCTACCGACCATGAATGTTTTACCGCAGAAGAAGCCCTGGATAAACTGCAATACGGTATGAAGATTATTATACGGGAAGGCAGTGCCGCTAAGAATTTTGAGGCATTGATTGAATTACTGGAAGACCATCCCAAAATGATTTTGTTCTGTAGTGATGATAAACATCCAGATAGCCTGGTAGCAGGACATATTAATCAGTTATGTGCAAGAGCCATCTCGAAAGGCATTGACCTGTTCAAAATACTAAGGGCAGCAAGTGTTAACCCAGTAATTCATTATAACCTTGACATCGGTTTATTACGCGAAGGTGATCCTGCAGATTTTATCATAGCAAAAGATCTGCAGCATTTTGAAATATTGAAAACCTATATTGATGGTGAGCTGGTAGCTGCAGATGGCAAATCCTATATACCATCTGTTGGAGTGAATCCTATCAATCAATTTAATTGCGAACCCGTCAATGAATCATCACTAAAAATAAAAACTTCCGAATATCCTTCTATAGAAGGTAAGATACCCGTAATGGAAGCACTCGATGGACAATTGATTACGAATCGTCTCGAATTAACCGGCAAAGAAACAGATGGAGAATGGATAACGGATACAACGCAGGATATCTTGAAAATGGTAGTTGTCAATCGTTATCATACCGCTCCGGTAGCCAAATGTTTTATTAAAAATTTTGGATTTACGCATGGCGCCATTGCCTCCTCAGTAGCCCATGATAGCCATAATATTGTTGCGATAGGCGCAGATGATAAAAGCCTGGCAAAAGCCATCAATCTGGTGATCAAAGAAAAAGGTGGGGTAAGTTGTATTTCCGGCGAAACCAGCCAGGTGCTGGGTTTACCCGTTGCCGGATTAATGAGTGCTGAAGATGGCTATTCTGTAGCCGAAGCCTATACAGCCATTGATGCCATGGCCAAGGGATTAGGCTCAAAGCTGGCGGCACCCTTTATGACGCTCAGTTTTATGGCACTTTTGGTAATCCCACATTTGAAACTAAGTGATAAAGGGTTATTTGATGGAGATACATTTTCATTTGTCTGATCTTTTCAAAAAAAGCCTCTAAACATAAATTTTCAATTACAAAGGATAGAATTTAGTTTTGACCTATAAATAGTACCCTAATCCCCTAGCTTTTATGATTGTAAATTTAAGTGAACAGCATAGTCTCGTAAGTAACTGGGTATCCGAATTAAGAGATGTAAACATCCAGGGCGACCGCTTACGTTTTCGCCGCAATCTGGAACGTATTGGCGAAGCTGCCGCTTATGAGATCAGTAAGGTATTGCCCTGGAAAGTTCAGGAAACACCTACACCATTGGGTATTCACGAGAGTAAGGTTCTTGAATTTCAACCTGTTTTAGCAACCATATTACGGGCCGGACTTCCCTTACATAATGGAATGCTGAACTATTTTGATAAAGCAGATAACGCGTTTATTTCTGCCTACCGTAAACACCATCGCGATGGCACATTCGAAATCAGTCTCGAATATATGAGTAGCCCATCGCTGGAAAACCGAATCATCATCATCAGTGATCCGATGCTGGCAACCGGTGCTTCCATCGTTAAAACCATTCAGTACATGAAAGCCGAAGGCTTACCCAAAGAAATTCATGTGGTAGTGGCCATTGCCTGTACCGTGGGTATTGAATTTATTCATAGAGAATGTGGATCGGATGTAAAAATATGGTGCGGCGATATAGATGATGAACTTACTGCCAAAGGATATATTGTACCGGGACTGGGAGATGCAGGAGATCTAGCCTTTGGTACCAAAACCCAGGCATAATAAATAGAAAGCATCAATCCCTAAAAACAATATACACTGCAAATGGTTATGCAGGGGCGAAATCATCGTTAATTGCCCCCTAATATTATAAAGAGCGTGAAATAAGCCTGAAAGATTTATTACATTCGATATCCTGTATGTACCTGCGAAAACTACTATATGCTTTCTGTTTATGCTTATTGCTGAGCAAAGTTTCAGCGCAGGATCCACATTTTTCGCAATTCTTTTCATCGCCGCTCACTTTAAACCCGGCTTTTACCGGAAAATTTTCGGGCACTTATCGGATTGCAGGTAATTACCGGAATCAATGGCCCAGTATTGATAATGCTTTTACCACCGCTACTTTTTCTGCCGATTTTCACATTCTACAGGATAATATTCCCAGTAACGATACCTGGGGTATCGGTTTTGTTGGGTACAATGATAATAGTTCCAATGGGGCGATTAAATTCAATTATGCATCTGTGTCTACTGCCTACCACAAAGGACTGGATGAAGAAGGTTTTCATCAGCTGGGTATCGGGTTTCAGGCTACCTATGCCAATATGCTGATCAATACTTCGAGTCTGCGATTTGAAGATCAATTAACCAGTAATGGATTTACTGGTGTTACTTCCGAAGTTTTCAATGGTGCCAATCTTAGTTCCAATTATATTGATCTGAATGGCGGGATATTGTATAATGGAAGTACGGCCGACCGAAATAATTTTTATTTCGGAATCAGTATGTATCATATTAACCGTCCGAGTCAGCAGTTTACAGGTGCAAAATATTTTTTAAACCCCAGAACCACATTTCATGGCGGAACCTATTTTCCGATCGGAGCATACAGCACTTTACACCTGAGCGCTATGCAAAGCATCCAAGGCGGTGCTTCTGAAACCATGGTGGGTGGCGCTTTGCAATTGATTGCTACACCTGATTATCCCAAACCTACCAGTTTATATATAGGCTCCTGGCTCAGGTTTAATGATGCGATAATCCCTTATCTGGGACTTGAATTTGATGATTTCAGAATTGGTGCCACCTATGATTACAATACTTCTGCATTAAAAACAGCCTCACAACTAAGAGGGGGTATCGAAGTATCCCTGATTTATATACGCAGGCCTTCTACTGACAGGCCGGTGAATTGCCCGAAATTTTAGTGGTGGTATTCAATCTGCAATAATTAGCAACTCCGGATTTAGGATACAATAAACTTTATCACCAGGCACAATAAAGAGTGTTGCGGTAGGTTCTTGCTTTGAGTTTATTGTTCTTTTGTATGGTATTCAAAAAATCAGTTGCCAATTATCAGTTAAGTTGTCTTTTCAACTCCATCTCTGATTGCTGCTAAAAGTGTGTTACTATCAATATCTTTCAGCGTTTTAAACTTAATACGATAACCTGTTATCGTTGCCTTACCTATTGTTTTTCCATATGTTTCAGGCAAATATTTTTTATCTGCAATACCCATAATATACACAGATATTCCTGTTGTGTTGGCACTGACACCAATTTGATAAAATTCTTTGCTTTTACCATCAGCATATTTTAAGGTCTGAACTCCATATCCAATATTAGGATTCGTAACAATTTTCCCCTTTTCGTCTTTACCGTCTAAGAACCATAATTTACACTTTGGTAATGCTTTAAGTAGCTGTTTGTGCAAGGATTCCAGATCTGAACGTTTTGGTTCAGGTTGAGAAGCTATATAATCTTTGATTTGTTCTGGAATGTTCATTGATTGTTGTGTATAATGTGTTTTACAATAATCGGTAACGGACAGGGCTTGCCAAAGTATGGGATTTAGTATTCCGTTCGCCCGGAACCGAGGATGATTGAAAAACTGAAGTTGAAGATAACAACAAAAGGCTAAATTGAATTACGTCAAGCTGGATATAAAGCACAATAGAATTACAAAAAGCCGAAGATAACTTCCGCCCGCCCGTATTTTGGCAAACCCCCTGTTGTACGTTCACCCTTCTTCTCGTTCATCCATAATGTGGGTCTGTGTCCAATCGCAGAGTCTTGCCCGTGCGTTGGCACAAGGCAGGCTGTTTTGCAAGGTTGGCTTTGTGTGTCGGCTTTGTGTGCCATGCAAATGTGCCTGACTTGGTGCGTCGGAAAATTAATTGAGATTTCTATATTCATTTGGAGTGACTCCAACCTTTTGTTTAAAAAGTCGTGTAAAATGTTGCGGATATTTAAAGCCTAAGTCATACGCTATTTCACTTAATGATTTATTGTGATCGAAAATACGTTCTTTGGCTACATAAATAATTTTTGATTGAATGTATTCCTGTGCAGATTTCCCTGTTTCCTTTTTTATTAGATCACCAAAGTAATTGGATGATAAATTTAATTCGTCAGCACAATATGCAACGGATGGCAAACCAATATTAGCTGGGTTTTCAGATGAAAAATAATTATTCAACAAATTTTCAAACCGCTCTAAAATTCCCTCGTGGGCATTATCTCTTGTGATAAACTGGCGGTCGTAAAAACGGGTGCAATAATTTAAAAAAAGTTCTATGTTAGAAGCAATCAGCTTTTTGCTGTGCTTGTCTATTGACTGTTCCAATTCATACTGAATTTTTCCAAAACAATCCAATACAATTTGTCGTTCTTTTTCAGAAAGGTGCAAGGCTTCATTTACATCATAACTAAAGAAAGAATAGTCCTGTATATGCTTTCCCAAAGGAGTTCCTTCTATCAATTGAGGATGAAAAAGTAAAGCCCAACCTTTTGGCTCAAATGTTTTTACATTAGGCTGAATACCCATTACCTGACCGGGAGCAATAAATACCAAAGTGCCTTCCTGGTAATCATAATGGTTTCGCCCATACTTTAATTCGCCACAATTCAATTCTTTCAGAAATACTGCATACATTCCAAAATTGAAAGTCTTTGCAGCCATCGGTTTTGCCTTGGATAAATCAATTACAGTTACTAAAGGGTGAAGCGTTTCCACCCCACGCATGGCATTGTATTTTGCTATGTTGTCTAGTTTTATTATTTCTTCCATAATGCTTTTTTTACTGATACAAATTTACACAATCCTGCTTAGGTTAAGCCAATGCCATACCCAAATCAGTAATATTGGTAAGAGAAGCAGTAATCTGTATACCATTTCCCTCATATTGTCTGCTGACCTTTACAGCAGAGAATTAAGAATGCTAATATCTCATAATTCAATAATCGTAATTTAAACATTAAACATGAAAGCAGCCTTTTCAATACTTACAATTTTATTCGTCCTTCATGGATTTGCTCAATCTCCTACGGATGCAGAAATCCTTAAACTATCAAATGATATATTTACTTGGGAAGTTGATAATAAAATCAATACGCTTGAAGGGTTGCTTAGTGAAAAATTTAAAGTAGTTACCAGCCGTGGCGAAATTCAAACAAAAGAGCAATACCTCACAACGCTGCGTAGTGGAAATGTTAAGCATGATAGTATTGCTATTGAGCAAAGTATCGCAACCATAGAAGATAAAACTGCAATCGTAATTGGAAAAGGATGGTTTCATATGACCGTTTCCGGAAATAAGCTTCACCGTCATTTAAGCTACATGGAAGTTTTTGTAAAAGAGAAGAATGTATGGAAGCTAGTAGCCCTTTATGCAAGTACATTACCCGAATAAAAAACATTTTACGCTTTAAAATTTTAAAATAAAAAGTTTTATGAAAAAAATGCCTGTAATAGTAATCATTGGTGCTGGCTCAATAGGTCAGGCAATTGCACGCCGGATTGGTGCAGGAAAGCATCTGCTTTTAGCGGACCTCCATCCGGAAAACAGTGATGCGGCTGCGAAAGTACTTAGCGATGCAGGCTTCGTAGTGAGTACAACCATTGTAGATGTATCATCCAGAGCATCGGTTCATGCTCTTGTTGAAACTGCTACAGCAATTGGGGGTGTAACAGGACTAATTCATGCTGCCGGTGTTTCTCCTTCACAAGCATCACCATCCACAATATTTAAAGTGGATTTATATGGCACTGCATTGATATTGGAAGAGTTTGGAAATATTATTGAAGAAGGAGGTTCGGGTATTGTGATTGCGTCACAATCCGGACATCGTCTGCCATCATTAACACCCGAACAAGAAAAAGCATTGGCAACAACACCAACTGAAGAATTGTTATCACTTTCTTTTCTACAATCAGATGCAGCAGATAATTCTTTATTCGCCTATTAAATATCCAAAAGAGGAAATTCATTGCGTGTAAAAGCAGAAGCGGTACGCTGGGGAAAACGTGGAGCAAGGATTAATACTATTAGTCCAGGGATTATTATGACACCACTTGCAAATGATGAATTAAGCGGACCTCGGGGAGTCGGCTACAGGCGAATGATTGAAATTTCACCGGCAGGAAGAGCGGGCACACCAGATGAAGTGGGTGTTGTTGGGGCTTTGCTAATGGGGCGTGACGGAGCTTTTATTACCGGAAGTGATTTCCTGATGGATGGTGGTGTAACCTCTGCCTATTGGTACGGCGAACTGTCTCCGAAATCAGAATAACCTGGTCTATGTATATTAATAATATTATCTAACAAAAAAACTAATTAAAAATGGAAAATAACAATCGTAGAAATTTTTTGAAAGCAGGAGCAGTATTAAGCAGCACATTGTTGCTTTCACCAGCATCCGTTTTGGCAGAAAACACTGGAAAAAATAATAAGACAGATAATTCTGACAATACAAAGTCACGGAAATTGGGTATGGGTAAACACAGCATCGAAGTAGCTCATGGTCTTGGTTTGGGCTGCATGGGAATGAGCTGGAACCGCAGCTTTGTTCCTGATAAAAAATATATGATAGCAACTATCAGAAAAGCATACGACATGGGTGTAAATCTTTTCGATACTGCCGAAGCTTACGGTCCTTTTGCCAATGAAGAATTAGTGGGTGAAGCCATCAAACCATTTAGAAAAAACATAACACTCTGCAGCAAGTTTGGATTTGAAATTCAAAATGGGAAATTCATAGCAGGAAAATTCAACAGCAAGCCACAACATATAAGAGAAGTGGTGGAGCAATCATTAAAAAGATTACAAACCGACCATATCGATTTATTATACCAGCACCGTGTTGACCCGAATGTGCCGATTGAAGATGTGGCTGGAACAGTAAAAGACTTAATCAAAGAAGGAAAAGTAAAACATTTTGGATTAAGTGAAGCCGGTGTGCAAAATATCCGCAAAGCCCACGCCATTCAGCCACTTACTGCCATTCAAACCGAGCTGTCATTAATGTCGAGAGAACCGCTTACAGAAATATTTCCCGTTTGCGAAGAATTGGGTATTGGTTTTGTTCCATACAGCCCGCTATGCAGAGCCTACTTAACAGGTTATATCAACGAACGTACAAAATACATTGCCAGCAATGACAACCGTGGCTCACTGCCCCGCTATGCACCTGATGCAGTAATTGCCAATTGGAAAATAATTGATGTGCTTACAGCATTTGGAAATGAAAGAGGTCTTACTGCTGCACAAGTTTCATTGGCATGGTTACTGGCACAAAAGCCATGGGTGGTTCCAATTCCGGGTACAACAAAACTGGCACACTTGCAGGAAAACCTTTGGAGTGCCGATTATGAATTTTCTGCGGACGAGTTGAACCAATTAACACAGGCTGTTTTAAATATTCAAATAACTGGCGATAGGTATGCAACACCACAAACCAAATAACCGATTTGTCAATTGTAACGAACACAGTTTATGAATAAAGTAATCATCATCGGGGCAACAGGAAGTTTAGCACAATATGTAATTGAAGCAGTAAAACCATTGGACAATATTGCCCTCACTTTGTTTGCAAGAAACAAAAACAGCTTGTCAAAAACTAATACCGATGGCTGCAAAATCATTGAAGGTGATGCAATGAATTATAACGATGTTAAAAATGCAGTTGCCGGTCAGGATATTGTATATGTAAACCTTGCAGGAGATTTGGAAGCAATGGCAAAGAACATTGTAAAAGCGATGAACGAAACAGGTGTAAAACGCATTATCGCTATAAGTTCCATTGGTATTTATATGACACCATTAAAACCGGTCTTAGTTCCTTACAGGCAGTTGGCAGATGTAGTAGAAAGTTCGGGCTTGGAATATACCATTCTGCGTCCTGACTGGTTTACCAATGATAATGAAATTAGTTATGCTATAACACACAAAGGACAACCGGAAAAAGGCACAGCCATTTCAAGAAAAAGTATTGCCGCTTGCATTGCTACAATTATCGAAAAACCCGAATTACATAAAAATGAAAACCTGGGAATTAGCAAACCCAATTAATAAATATTATAGTTAAAACCAAAAACTATAAAACAAATAATTGCAAATTTTTTGTGCATCGCTGTGTTGTTTTACCGCATCGGTGCGATAGGACAAACAATATTTAATAATAAAGTAAAGAAAATAGCCACATTTTTAGATAAAGGAGTTCCGGTTCCTAAAGAAAATTTTACCGGAACAGTTTGGGTGAATATGAATGTGAAACCCGATGAAGGTTATAATGTTAATATAGGAACTGTAACTTTTGAAACCAAAGCAAGAACCAAGTGGCATAGCCACAAATCTGGGCAAATGCTATTTGTAATCGAGGGCATTGGGTATTACCAGGAAAAAGGTAACCCGGTACAACTCATTCAAAAAGGCGATGTAGTTAAGATACCAAAAAATGCTGTGCATTGGCATGGTGCATCACATAACAGCTCTATGAGGCATATTGCTATGATTTCAGATTATGACAAGGATAAAACAGAATGGTTTCAGCCGGTTAGCGATGAAGATTACTACAGTTACAAACCTGCGATAACCCTTGAGCACTCAACAATAAACATTTCCGATACTGCCCATAAAAACCATGAAGAGTTATGGATAGGGTATAAATCAAAAGCTAAAGAAACGGACCCTGATTTAATAGAAGTGTTCGACAATTTTGCTTTTGATGAAGTGATTAGCCACGATACTATGGATGTGAAAATAAGAGTGCTTATGATTATGGCTTCTACTATCGGCAGTCAGGCACTTACAGAATATAAGATGTTTGTAAATGCAGCATTGAATGTTGGTGTTACGCCTGTTGAAGTTAAAGAAGTGTTGTATCAATCTGTACCGTATGTAGGCGTTGCAAAAGTGATTGAATTCATTTATGCTACCAACGAAATATTTAGAGAAAGAAATATAACGCTGCCGCTGAAAAGTCAGTCCACCACTACACCAGAAACAAGAATGGAAAAGGGGTTGGCAAAGCAAAAAGAAATTATAGGTAATCGTGTGGATGATATGTATAAAAATTCACCGAAAGATTTGTTTCACATTCAGCAATACCTATCAGCAAATTGCTTTGGCGATTACATCACCCGTGATGGATTAGATATAAAAATAAGAGAAATGGTAACTCTATCTTTCCTTATTGCATTGGGTGGAACAGAAAGCCAAATTAAAGGACATATTACTGGCAACGCAAATGTTGGAAACGACAGACAAACACTTATCAATTTAATGACACAACTATTGCCTTACGTGGGCTATCCCCGTACTTTAAATGCAATTAGTTGTTTAAACGAAATATTACCAGCTAAATAAAAATAATAATTATGGAAACAACAACAGTAAAAGCATACGGCACAGAAGCAGCTACAAAGCCTTTGCATGAAATGAAAATAGAACGCAGAGCAGCAACTGCACATGATGTAGAAATTGAAATTCTTTATTGCGGCATTTGTCATTCCGATTTACATCAGGTGAAAAATGATTTTGGTGCAGCTATTTACCCCATCGTTCCCGGACATGAAATTGTAGGCAGAGTTACTGCAATTGGTAACCACGTTACAAAGTTCAAAGTTGGCGACTTAGCAGGTGTAGGTTGCATTGTTGATACGTGCAGAACCTGCAATAATTGCAAAGAAGGCTTTGAACAATTTTGCGAAGAAGGAATGACCTTCTCATTCAACTCAATTGATAAAACCTATGGCGGACACACGTTTGGTGGCTATTCAGAAAGTATTGTAACCGA
This sequence comes from uncultured Bacteroidota bacterium, assembly GCA_903926855.1. Lineage (GTDB taxonomy): Bacteria > Bacteroidota > Bacteroidia > Chitinophagales > Chitinophagaceae > Sediminibacterium. Next base: position 11,515 of record CAIYKV010000223.1, read on the forward strand.
TGAAAAATATGTGTTGAGCATTCCACAAACGCTGGACTTAGCTTCTGCTGCACCATTACTCTGTGCAGGTATTACCGTTTATTCACCGCTCCATCATTGGAAAGTTGGACCGGGAACGCAAGTTGGAATTTTGGGTATTGGTGGATTAGGGCATGTAGCTATTAAAATTGCTAAGGCAATGGGTGCTTTTGTTACCGTTTTTACAACTTCACAATCAAAAGTTGATGATGCCAAACGATTAGGTGCAGATGATGCCGTTTTATCTTCAGACCCTGAACAAATGAAAAAATATGCTGGCAAACTCAATTTTATTTTAGATACTGTATCTGCAAAACACGATGTAAATATTTATCTAAACCAGCTTACTGTTGATGGCACTATGGTTTTAGTTGGGTTGCCGCCAGAGCCACTTTCTGTTAGTGCATTTAATGTAGTAAAAGGTCGCAGAAGTTTTTCAGGTTCAAACATTGGTGGTATTGCCGAAACACAAGAGATGGTTGATTTTTGTGCCAAACATAACATCACAGCCGATATTGAATTAATAAAAATTCAGGACATTAATAATGCTTACAATAGATTGGAAAAAGGTGATGTGCATTATAGATTTGTAATTGATATGGCAAGTTTGAAAGATTAATACGAATTCCGTCAGTTGGGCGATGGGTGGGCTTTGCGTTGGCATTTTTAGCTCTTTGCAAGGTTG
>CAIYKV010000224.1 GCA_903926855.1 uncultured Bacteroidota bacterium
ATCCCAAACAGGCACCCAAAACCGTTGCCGCATTTTTAGGGTATATAGATTCGGGTTTCTATTTTAATAGTAATTTTTACCGGGTATTGAATCTTGAGAATCAGCCGACCAATGCGCCTAAAACGGAATTGATACAGGGAGGTATCTGGAAAACGAATCACACAAAAGCTGTGCAGATACCGGGAATCCCCCACGAAAGCACACAAGAAACAGGGATACACCATACAGACGGCGTGATTTCATTAGCCAGGCTGGCACCAGGAACCGCTTCAACAGAATTCTTTATTTGTGTTGGGAAACAATCGGGACTGGATTATGGAGGAGAGAACGTGGCAGACAGACAAGGATATGCGGCTTTTGGGAAAGTGGTGAAGGGGCTGGATATCATTCAAAAAATATACAGACATAATGAGAACGACCAGTATTTTACGCCAGCCGTGCCCATCTATAATATAGTAAGGTTATAGCGTGGAAACCTGTGATATATGTAAATAGTAATAGAGAAAGGCCCTTATTAAAAAGTTTCCTCCCCAATTTTTGCAAAAACGGCACGCCAATTGACTGAGTAAAAAGGGTGTTATACTGAATCCCCTAAATCCGTCTATATGAAAAGCCGAAACAGTTTTCTCTACTTTCTAGCCCTTGTGCTTCTACTCGTAGCCTGTAACCGACAGACTTATGTTAGAAAAGACAAAAATTTTGATTTCGATAAAATCAAAACCTATACCTGGATAAGGGCCCAGAATGACAGTCTTGCGCATAAGTTCAACGGAAGCGATCTGACAGGAAATGTTATTCGGAAAAGCGTTGACAAGAATCTTCAGGAAAATGGATGGAAGCGCGTAAAGAAAAACCCGGATGTGTTGATTGTGTATGATATGAATATCAAAAAAGAAAATGTGGCAGTGTCGGATCCGGTGTATAGTCAGCCATTGGCCCGATGGTATTATAATCCTTATAGGGGAACCTATACCAATATGTATTATCCCACTGAATTAATGGGCTTTGAAAATTCCGTTGAAACCATAAGAGAAGGTACGCTAACGCTTACCATCCTTAATGCGAGAACGGAGAAGAAAATATGGCAAGGCTGGACAAAAGCAGAAATGAATGGAAAAAGATTAACGGATAAAGAGATAGATAATAATGTAAAAGCCATTATCCGGAAATTGGATAAATGATCTCACTAAAATAATTCAAAGAGCCGCATATTTCTAACAGAGTCTGCGGCTTAATTTTTAACTTAGTAACCCGAATTATAAAAACAGATAATGCCGTTTCAGCTTCATTCACCCTATTCTCCTGCAGGCGACCAGCCATCTGCCATTGAACAGTTGACAGAAAACGTAAACAATGGAGAGCAGTTTCAAACACTTTTGGGCGTTACCGGAAGCGGTAAAACGTTTACGATTGCCAACCTGATACAAAATACACAAAGACCCACATTGGTTTTAACGCATAATAAAACCCTGGTGGCACAATTGTATGGCGAGTTCAAACAATTTTTTCCGGAAAATGCGGTAGGCTATTTTGTTAGCTATTACGATTATTATCAGCCCGAAGCCTATATGCCGGTGAGTGATGTTTATATTGAAAAGGATTTGAGTATCAACGAAGAGTTAGATAAATTAAGACTACAGGCAACTTCACAGTTGCTAAGTGGAAGAAGAGATATTATTGTGGTGGCGAGCGTAAGTTGTATTTATGGAATGGGAAACCCTACTGAATATGAGAACGGAATTATCCGGATTCATAAAGGAATGGTCATTTCCCGACAGGGATTTTTACACGCATTGGTGAATTCGTTATACAATCGTTCACAAGGAGAATTTGGAAGAGGAACGTTTCGTGTAAAAGGAGATACGGTAGATATCAACCTTCCCTATGTTGATTTTGGATACCGGATTACATTTTTTGGAGATGAGATAGAAGAGATTGAAAGCATAGAAACCGCCACCAGCAAAAGAATCGGCTTGATGGAGAATGCCGCCATCTTTCCCGCAACATTATATCTCGCACCCAAAGAAATGATTGTAGAAGTAATGCATGAGATACAGGACGAGATGATGGAGCAGGTAGAATATTTTAAAAGAACCGGAAAATATATTGAGGCACAAAGACTAAAAGAAAGAGTAGAGTACGATATTGAAATGATTCGGGAACTGGGGTATTGTAATGGCATTGAAAACTACTCACGGTTTTTTGATCGGAGAAGACCCGGCACCCGACCCTTCTGTTTGCTGGATTATTTTCCAAAAGATTTTTTATGTGTAATTGACGAAAGTCACCAAACCATTCCACAGGTGGCGGGTATGTATGGAGGAGACCGAAGCAGAAAACTGGTATTGGTAGATTATGGTTTTCGGCTGCCCAGCGCCATGGATAACCGACCATTGAATTTTCATGAATTTGAAAGCCTGATTGGTCAAACCATTTTTGTAAGTGCCACGCCAGGGGATTATGAATTGGAAAAAACAGGTGGCGTAGTAATTGAACAAATCGTAAGACCCACGGGATTGCTTGATCCGCCGATTGAAATAAGACCGAGTGTTAATCAGATAGATGATTTGTTGGAGCAGATAGATATTACGGTAAAAAAAGGAGACCGGGTTTTAGTAACTACGCTTACCAAGCGAATGGCTGAAGAAATGGATAAATATCTGGGGCGTATCAATATAAAGTCAAAATATATACATAGTGATGTAGACACGTTGGAGCGGGTAGAGATTCTGCGTGAACTTAGATTGGGCACTATTGATGTGTTAGTGGGTGTGAATTTATTAAGAGAGGGGCTTGATTTACCGGAAGTGTCGTTGGTAGCGATATTGGATGCAGATAAAGAAGGATTTTTGAGAAACGAAAGATCGCTGACACAAACAGCGGGACGCGCAGCAAGGAATATAGAAGGCCTGGTAATATTCTATGCAGATAAGATGACGGAAAGCATGCAGCGAACGATTGATGAAACCAGCCGGAGAAGAGAAAAGCAAATTGCCTATAATATTGAACACGGAATAACCCCGAAAACCATTATCAAAAGTAAGGAGCAGGTGTTTGCCCAGGGATCGGTATTGGATATTAAGGGATATGATCCCTCAAACCCCTATGCTTTGCAAAAAGACGGCGAATTGGTAGCCAGTAAAGTAGCAGAAGAACAGGAAACCTATCAAACCATTCCCCAGATTGAAAGAGCGATTGGTAAAACAAAGAAGGAAATGGAGAAAGCAGCCAGGGATCTTGATTTTATTGAAGCAGCCAGGTTGCGCGATGAAATGTTTCGTTTGCAGAAAGAATTGGAAAAAATAAAATAACCATTGTTTAGCAATAGGCTTAAACAAGCGAATTAAGCAAACTAAAAAAGTTGTATTTTCATAGATACATGTATCTATCTAAAATGAAAAAGATAGCGGTATTATCCGTTATACTTCTCCCCTGTTTATTTTCTTTTGTTTCTGCACAGAAAAAAAGCTTTGTTGTATTTGGTTATTATGCAGGAAGACCCACCATGATTGATAGTTTTCCGGTAGAAAAACTTACTCATCTGTGTTTTAGTTTTACGCATTTACGAGGAAACCGTATGTGGCTGGGCAATAGCCGGGATAGTGCTGCATTGGTTAGTTGTGTGGCCTTGAAAAAGAGAAACCCCAAATTAAAAGTGATTGTATCAATGGGAGGATGGACTGGTTGTTATACTTGTTCAGGTGTTTTTTCAACAGAAGCCGGCAGACAGGAATTTGCTTCTTCCACCAAAAAATTACTGAATGATTTTCAGGCTGACGGAATTGATCTGGATTGGGAATATCCATCAATACCCGGTCCGCCCGGACACCCCTATTCTCCCGAAGACCGGGATCATTTTACAGCATTGATTCAAACACTCAGGGATACGCTGGGTAAAACAAAAGAGATCAGCTTTGCTGCAGGAGGCTTTACAAAATTTATTGAAGAGTCGGTGGATTGGGATAAAGTAACGCCGTTGGTTGACAGGATTAACCTGATGACTTATGACCTGATTACCGGTTATGATACAGTAACCGGACATCATACTGCCTTGTATGGAACTGATCACCAAAAAGAATCCTGCGATCATGCAGTAAAACTGTTGAAGGCAAAAGGTGTTCCAGCCAGAAAGTTGTTAATAGGTGCTGCCTTTTATGCAAGAATCTGGGAAAATGTTTCTCCTGATAATGATGGATTATATGGTAAGGGAAGATTTTTACGCGGAGTCTCCTTCAGGAGTTTTTCTTCTGTATTTTCAACGGATAGTGGATTTGTGTATCATTGGGATAAAACAGCCTCGGAGCCTTATTTTTATAACCCCGCCAAAAAATGGTTTGTCACGTTTGATGACAGCGCATCTATTGTTGCAAAAGTCAAGTATTCAATTTCTCAAAAACTAAACGGAATCATGTTCTGGCAACTGGCGGATGATAGTTTTAGTAATGGGTTATTGGATATTGTAGATGAGACCCGGAGGAAATTACACAGATAAGAACTCATTGTATTCGTTATAGCACTCTTTTCAACCAGATAGTTCCACCCTTTTGTTGTTGAACCGTAAAAGTATTATTGAAAAGCACATTCATAGAACCGGGATTATTGTTTAGCGTTTCAGCTTTTATAGCTTTTATATTTTTTTGATGAACGGTCCAGGAGATGATTCCCTTTACGGCTTCTGTCATAATGCCTCGGTTTCTATGTGTCTCATACACGCTATAGCCAATTTCGATCTCTCCTTTCTCATCTGGCTCGCCTTTAAAAAACAAATCGCCCACCACACGATTTTCTTTTTTTAAAATAATTACCCATAAAGTAATGAACAGCCAATTTTTTTTTGGATTTTTTAACGCGGGAATAATTCCATGCTCGAGCGTTTGTATCAGCTCGGGAGTAAAAAAGCGGGGAAAAGAATGAAGTTCAAATTGTTTTTCAAAACCAGGATCGCTGTTTACATACAAAAGCAATTGCTCCGAGGAAAGGGGGATAATTTTTAAGCGATCGGTTTCAATCATATGGCCAGGATCTGAAGAAATACCCGGCCTCAATTTTTATTGAGAAACCACTCAATCAGATTTTCTAATTGAGTGGTTGTATAGATGGGTTTCTCTGGTTGAGTCAATTTTTTAAAGCTACTTGTATATCTGCTTTTATTTTACTCCATTTAGCTTCCAGTTCTTTTATCTGAGCAATACTTTCATTGGCAGCGGCAATGGCTTGTGAAGTGGGTGGCATATCTGCACTATGCAATACATTAAACAAACCGCCTAATGAAGAAGATACCCGACCAAAACTTATTCCGGTTGCAGCAGCACCGCCACCACCTCCCTGGCCCCGACCTCTTGATACACCTTCCAGCTCTCCTGCTTTTTGATCAAGTGCTGTCAGTGAAGCGCTATTGGCTCCTCCTTTTGCAATGGCGGCTTTTAATTGTTTGCGCGCTTCGGAAATTTCTGCTACAGCCTGTTTGGCAAATTTTCTTCCTTCATAACATTGCAGGGATAGATCATGTTGCTTTTGTAAATCTGCAAAACTGGTTTTTACACGCGGATCCATTTTAACAGAGAAGGATTGCGTGTAAACTGTTCCGTTAACAGTCAATTTTGCAGTATAATTACCCGGCATTGCCCAGGGCGATGTGGGTTCCGGAGCCGTATTCATATACGTTGCAGAAATAGGATAATTGGGTGCTTCTCCTTCCAGGGGATTATAATGCAGGTCCCATAGAAAACGATGCGAACCCGCCTGGGCAGATAAAACCTGTTGCGGACGAATCCAGTACAATGGAATATTTACGGGACCTACCTCATAAGGCTTATCATTACTACTGTATTTGCGAATCGATTTTCCGGCTGCATCAAGAATCTCAAGCGTTACTTCTGCTTTTGCATCTTCCTTTAAAAAATAATCGATTACTGCACCGTCCGGGGGATTTTGTCCGGCAGCTTCTTCCTGTGGTATCGGTGTATCCGGATTCATATTCCAGCGGATACGAAGTGCCTGCTGTGGTTTGTATAAAATAGCAGCGCTGGCGGCAGCTTTTTCATTTAATTGACGGAGGGGTGTCAGGTCATCCAATATCCAGAATCCACGTCCATGTGTTCCGATTACCAGGTCATCATCTTTGATCACCAAATCACGAACGGAAGTAGGTGGCATGTTTAAGCGAAGTGATTGCCAATGCTCTCCTTCATCAAAAGAAACATATACTGCATTTTCAGAACCAGCATATAACAAACCCTTACGATAAGGATCTTCCCGAACCACATTGATAGGTTCGTTGGAGGGAAGCCCATTGGTAATCAGTTTCCAGGTTTTACCACCATCATTGGTTTTGTAAGCGTAAGGATGCATATCATCACAACGGATTCTGTTTACAGCAGCGTAAACTGTGTTTACATCTGTATGACTGGCTTCCATTAATGAGATCTTACTCCAGGAGCTGATCTCGGGAGGCGTAACATTTTTCCATGTTTTACCACCGTCTTTGGTTACCTGAATAAAACCATCATCGGTACCCACCCAGATGGTATTGATATCTTTAAAAGAAGGCGCAATGGTATAGATTACTCCGCGACGAGGCATTTTTTTCAGATCGTCGGAACTGTAAATACCTACACTGGCGGGAATATCCCAGCTTTCGCGGGTTAGATCCGGACTGATTACCTGCCAGGTATTGCCTCCATTCTGTGTTTTGAAAAGTACATTGCCGGCATAATACAGTGTTTTCGGATCAATTGGTGAAAACAAAACCGGCGCGGTTCTTAGGAAACGATATTTTCCACTACGACCAATTTCAGGAGAGATATTTTGTACCTGGCCGGTTCTTTTATCATATTTGGTAAGCTTACCACCATAAATAATATTGGGGTCTAAAGGATCGGGTGCAACATATCCATATTCTTCCACACCCACCGGATGCCATTCGCGTAAAGTGATCTGGCCATCATTTCCGCGTGAAGCAATTCCAACAGAACCACTTTCCTGTTGTCCGCCGTATACATTATATGGGAACGCATTATCAGTATTTACATGATAGAACTGAGCGGTGGGTTGATTATACCAGGAAGAAAAAGTTTCTCCTCCATTGGTAGTGATAATTGCGCCCTGGTCAAGTGCGATCAACATTATTTTTGGATTCGTGGGATTGATCCAGATACGGTGATAATCATCTCCACCTGGTGCACCGCGAAACCCTGTCCATGTTTTTCCACCATCAATCGATTTCCAGGTAACTACATTGGCGCTATATACAATATCAGCATTCGTAGGATCTGCTTTGATTTCTGCAAAATCGCTTCCTCTGCCCCAGAACCGGCCATCGCTATTGATATTGGTCCAGCTTTCTCCGGCATCATCACTTCTATACACACCGCCATATCTGCCTGCATCAACGGTTGCATACATACGGTTACTATTGGAAGGTGCTGTACAAAATCCAATTCTTCCCAAACCCTGTTCAACGGTAGGCAATCCTTTTGTCAATTTTTTCCAGGTATTGCCACCGTCGGTTGATTTGTATAAACCACTTTCTTTTCCATTCCAGGCACCATTTTCCCAAGGACCTTGTCTGCCTGCCCACATATCTGCATACAGTATATCTGAATTATTGGGGTCGAAACTAACTTGTATAGCACCAGTATTCTCATCTTTATATAAAACACGCTCCCATGTTTTGCCGCCATCCAATGAGCGGTAAACGCCTCTTTCGGTATTGGGCCCATAAGGGTGACCCAGAACAGCAACAAAAACGCGGTTTTCGTTTTTTGGGTCGATAACAATATCACCAATCTGCTGGCCATCTTTCAGTCCCATATTTTGCCAGGTTTTACCGGCATCGGTTGATTTATATACGCCATCTCCGATTGACAAATCGGGTCTTTGAATCCCTTCGCCACATCCTACGTATACCACATTGGGATTGGATTCAGCAACAGCCACATCACCTACGGAGCCGGTAGATTGCTGGTCGAAAATAGGGTTCCAGGTTCTGCCATAATCATTGGTTTTCCAAACACCACCATTATTTACACCAATGTAAAATACACCGGGCTGTTGCACTACACC
>CAIYKV010000225.1 GCA_903926855.1 uncultured Bacteroidota bacterium
AGGTTAAGTAATCAGTTTATTCATGTATGTGAGTGAGAGAAACGGAGTTATGCATTTTATTTAATAAAATCTTTCAGTTTGATGATTACCAAAAACCTATATTGCATTTCTTTTTTGGGGTGGAATCGATTTCCTTTTTTGGTTCCTGCAGAATGAAGGCGCTTTTTTATCGGCGTCTATTGATAAATACTGCTATATCAGTTGCCGGCACCTGCCTGAATTTTTGAACATTCTTACCGATTTGTCTATTCAAAAATTGAGAATATCATGCATACTCCTGTTCTTTACAGCCTTTTCGCAGTTCGTCAGGGTAGTAGAAGTATCTCAAATAGAAAATTTTTCCAACCGGCTGACAGAAATGATCCTCATAAAAAAAATGATACCGCAGGCTATTAATTATACTAACCAGCATTGAAAAAGATTTAATGGAATTCGGCCACCTGATGCATGAAACCTGGAAATATAAAAAATCTTTATCAGATAGCATGTCCAGTCCGGCGATAAACAGTATTTATACTGAAGCTTTAAAGGCAGGTGCATTATGAGGCAAAATTCTTGGGGCTGGCGGTGGTGGATTTATTTTATTTTTCGCTGATACGGCGTGTCACCCTGAGATTAAAAGAAAACTGGCCCATTTTGTTCATGTACCTTTTAATTTTGAATTTTCGGGAAGTACGGTTGCATTATATCAGCCTGATTTATGGTACAGATAAAAAGTGATTGTTTCTGACGAGAAAGTAGATTCCGGTGAAAGCTCATATTAATTTGATACATTGTTTGGGAAGACCTGAATTAAAATAATGGAAATAATAAGTCATAGAGGATATTGGAAACACGCGGCTGAAAAAAATTCAATGGCTGCTTTTGTATCTTCATTTGAATCCGGCTTTGGAACAGAAACAGATATCAGGGATTTTGATGGAAAACTGGTAATATCTCATGATATGCCGACTGTGGAAAGCCCACTTGTACAGGATTTTTTTAGTGCATTTAATAAACACAGTAAAGGAGCAGGGTATCAGCTTGCGCTCAATATAAAATCGGATGGGCTTCAAAAACCGCTTCTTGATTTACTGGAAGCGTATCGTATCGAAAATTATTTTGTTTTTGATATGTCGGTACCGGATTTGAAAGCGAGCATACAAAACGGGTTAAATGTATACAGCCGGCTGAGTGAATTTGAATCGGATCTGCCATTTTATCAAAACGTAAAAGGTATCTGGTTAGATGCTTTCGAAAATACCTGGTACGATAGCAATATTATCCTGCAGCACCTAGATGCTGGAAAAAAAATTTGCATCGTGTCTGCGGAATTGCATAAAAGAGATCATATTGGACACTGGAAGCTACTAAAAAAAATAGGTGCTGACAGTTGGGGAGCTGATATACTTCTTTGTACTGATTTTCCTGAACTTGCAAAATCATTCTTTGATCATGAGTAAAAAAATTAAAGGAATTATTTTTGACATGGATGGCGTATTGATTGATGCCAGGGACTGGCATTATGAATCGCTGAATAAGGCCCTGGGGTTATTTGGTGCAGAGATTAGCCGTTATGATCACCTGGTAACTTTTGATGGATTACCAACTCTAAAAAAACTAGAAATGCTTAGTCTTGAAGGAGGGTTTCCAAGGAAACTGCATGCATTTGTAAACGACATGAAACAGCAGTATACACTGGAAATAGTATATGCAAAATGTAAACCCATTTTTCAACACCAGTTCGCATTGTCGAGATTAAAGAATGAGGGTTACCGTTTGGCTGTAGGATCAAATTCGGTGCGAAAAACTGTTGAGATCATGATGGAAAAAGCGGGGCTGGCCGAGTACCTTGATTTCTACCTGTCTAACCAGGATGTAAAGAACGGAAAGCCCGATCCGGAAATGTATGATCTCGCGATCAGCAAACTTGGCCTTCAACCGGCAGAGTGCCTGATTATTGAAGACAATGAAAATGGGGTAAAGGCGGCGCTTGCCGCCGGAGCACACCTGTTAAAAGTTGAAGGAATAGGTGATGTACATTATTACAATATTAAACAGCGCATAACCGAAATAGAAAATGCTTAAGATAATCATTCCCTTAGCCGGCGGCTCAGAATTGTTTTCAAATGCAGGATATGCTTATCCTAAGCCATTAATCGATATGCAGGGTAGGCCCATGATCGAATGGGTATTAACCAATCCTGCAAAGATTGGTGTACCCCACCAATTCATTTTTATCATTAAGGAGGATGATGTACTGAAATATCATATTGACAATACATTAAAACTGTTAAGTCCAGGTGCAGAAATTGTAAGGATAAAGAGGCCTGCAAAAGGTGGTTTATGCAGTGTATTAATGGCTATCGATAAAATAGAGGCAGATGACAGCCTGCTGATACTTAACAGTGATCAGGTAATTGACATTGATTTCAGTCAGTTGTTGAACGTTTGGCAAAAGCAGGGTGCAGCGGCCGGCCTGGTTACTTTTCCTTCCGTGCATCCCAGGTGGTCGTATGCACGTATTGAAAATGAGGAAGTAGTACAGACTGCCGAAAAAAATCCGATTAGTAAGCACGCAATTGCGGGATATTATTATTTTGAGAAAGCCGGTGATTTTTTAAAAGCGGCTTTTCAAAGCATTAAGAAAGATGTTCAGCTTGATGGGATGTTTTATATCTCACCTGTGATCAATGAATTTGTATTGATGAACAAAAAGGTAAAATTGTTCAGCATAGAAACGGGCCAGTACCATTCTTTCTATTCCCCGCAAATGCTTACCGAATTCGAACGGACACTCGATTTATAAAAATGGGCACAACTTATTAATACCATTGCAATGGAAGTACACAAACTCCGGGATATGTTCAAAGGGTGGTTTATTGGCAACTTTACGCCAACGCTGCTTGATACAGATGCCTTTGAAGTGGCTGTAAAGGAATACAAGGCGGGAGATTATGAAATGGGGCATTACCATAAAGAAGCAGTTGAGTATACAGTGATTCTGCGGGGTGAGGCAGAAATGTTTCAACAACGTTTTAGTGATGGAGATATCGTATGTGTGCAACCAAATGAAACCACCGATTTCAGGGCGCTTACAGATGTAATTACAGTTGTTGTGAAAACGCCATCAGTAAAAAAAGACAAATACCTGACCCCTCCGGAATCATAACAGATTGGTATTATAATATTCAACAGCTTCAACCGGGCACATGAAGAACAAATTTTTTCGGCTGATAATATTTCTTAAATTATGGAAAATATATTCTGCGATATACCGGTTTAATCAAAAAGCAAAAACAAAAGAGCCCTGGATACTTGGCAGGGCGGCTTGTTTGGGTACGGATACTTACCGGTTATTAAACACACATCTTCCCTTGGTAAATATACAGAAAGGGCGTGTTGACTATCTCCTTTCCGTGAATGTAAACCCCGGGAAAAAAGCAAACACGGCACAGATAGCTTCCTACATCCTTCGAAATGACATAAAAAATCTTATCGTTCAGGAAGAATTGGCGGAGCTTGATTTTTTTACCCGGCCAGCAATGATCTATATGGATTCATATTCCGAACTTACTGATCAGCTCTTTGTTTCCAGGATTGCTGGTACCAGTTTCTGTGCGAATTACAGTGATGTGGATGGAAAATTTACAAAAGCATTTATCTGCCAGGGATTACTTGATACGAATGATCTCACCAGTTATTACAGTCAGTTTTTTTCTATGATGCGGAAAAAATTTGGAAACATACAAATTGTATTTATCCATTTTCCCACAACCCTTGAAAAAAGGGAAATTTTCCGGGTACGGCACCAACAGATAAAAAAAGCTATTGCTGAAGTTCGGGCGGAATTCCTTCCTTTCGATATTTACGAGGTGCCGGATGCGATCGTTAACCGTCCAGAAGACACAATGGATGATTTCCCTTATCATTATAGTGATTCAGTTTACCAATACCTGTGTAACCAGATTAATCAAAAGTATTTTAATTGATGAATATTGTAATACCGATGGCTGGTAAAGGCAGCCGCTTTGAAATGGCTGGGTATGCCAAACCGAAACCATTTATCGATGTTGATGGCAAACCAATGATCAGCCGCGTAATCGATAATCTTTACTATCCTGGTGCCAAATATTATTTGATCGCCCGTCACGATCATATCGAGCAGGAAAAAGAACTTGTTGAGCAGATTAAAGAAACATATGATGCTGAATTTATCCCCATCAAGGATATTACAGAAGGAACGGCCTGTACCGTTTTGTTCGCAAGAAAATACATTAACAACAGCAACCCTTTACTGATAGCTAATTCTGATCAGTTGGTAGATACATCTATTGAAGTGTATATCAATGATTGTTTCAACCGCAACCTGGATGGTTCAATACTCTGCTTCATAGATAAAGAAAAAAACCCTAAATGGTCATATGCAAAAACCGGGGAAGACGGCATACTCACTGAAGTAAAGGAAAAACTCGCCATTTCAGATCTTGCAACTGTCGGAATCTATCTTTTTTCGAAAGGATCGGTTTTTGTAGATGCGGCACTTGATATGATCGTAAGGAACGAAAGGGTAAACAATGAGTTTTACACTTGTCCGGTATACAATTATGCGATAAAAAACGGTTATCGTTTCGGTGTTTATAATATTTCCGAAAGCGGAATGCACGGCTTAGGAACGCCGGAAGACCTGGTGGCTTACATGGCGGCATTATTCATCCAGAAAACAAAATCTTAATGTCAAGAAAACGGAAGGCTTTTCTTGGATTTTATGCAGATGTAGCCGGAATGATTATTGTCCAGTTACTTTCACTTCTGGCTATCCGTTTCTATCTGAATGTTATCACCCTTTCAGATTATGGCTATTGGGTAGTAATCACTTCTGTAATCGGTTGGCTCGGGCTGGCTGATTTTGGTATTGGCTTTAGCATTAGCCGGTTTCTTATTAAGGCAATGAACAGTGGCAAAGGGGAAACGGATGGTAATGAGATTAATAGCATTGCTGCCACCAGTATGCTTATGTTTATTGTTATCTCGTTTGTTTTCCTGCTGATTGGCCTGTTACTAATTCCGTTTGTTACGCATTGGTTCCATATAGACCAACTTTCTTCATCGGTTTTCAGCAGCACATTTGTTATTGTGTTGATAAGCACGGCTATAGGAATACCATTTGCTTTATACAGCAGTATACTGGAATCGCGGCAAAAAATATTATTGAACCGGAATATTCAAACGATCAGTGCAATCGCCCAGGTTTTATCAAGTATGTTTTTTGTAGTGCTTTTGAAAAGCGTCGTAGGATTGGCATTCGGGCTTTTGTTTGGTACCCTGCTTGGGGCAGTGCTTTATTATTATCATGCTGCGAAAGAGGTTAGGGTAAGCATTTCAAGAACAAATGTGAAACGAAATATGATGAAACAGCTGTTTTCATTCGGGGGGTATTTCCAACTGGCCCGAACAGCTAATATGGTAGCCACTACTACCGATAGCTTATTTATTCTTTCTTACCTGGATGCTTCAAAAGTAACCGTATACAATTTTACCTCAAAGCTGCCTGTACTTTTCTGTAATACAATTGCCAGTAAAATTCCACTTGCCTTATTTTCAGGCCTTTCGCAGGTGTTTGATTCTGGCAACATGCTTCTTTTTAAGAAGTCGTACGTTAACCTGTTAACAGTTATTATAAGGCTCGCCTTTTTTTCTACAGCTGTGATCTTTTTTGTCAATGATAAATTTGTAGGCCTTCTGGCAAAGGATGGTTATGGTGGCATGGCCCTGAACAGCATTTTTGCTTATTGGGTATTTTTTGAAACCATCATACGTGGAACAGGCATCATCTTTTCAATATACCGGGAGCTGAAAGTATGGGCTTTTGCGGGTATTATTGAAGCAATACTGAATATAGGCATGAGTTTTTACTTCCTGCATATTGGCTGGGGAATGCCCGGGCTTGCATTGGCTACTGCCATCGCGCGTACTTTTACAATAGGTGTTTACTGGGCCTGGTTCGTGAATAAAAAGAACCTCGTAAATTACCAGGAACTTGTTAAGTCCCTTGTGCAAAACGCACTGCGTAGTATGCCTATGATCTTTGCTCTTTACCTGCTTTCTGTGTGTTGTTCCTTTACGCCCATTTTTTCTATCGTCATTTATTCCCTGGTGGGTTTAGGAATCAATATCCTATTTTATGACTGGCATATACTATACGAATCCTATCAAAAAAGATCATTCAGCCTGATTTTGGCAGGCTATAAAAACAAGTATTTCTAATCGTTCAAACCGAACAAATTGCAAATAGTAACAGATGGATATGAATTTTAATAGTATTATGAAGGCTGCCATTATTCTTTTGGAAAAAATAAGCCCTTATTATTTATCTGTTGCAACGCGCACTAAATCGTTTTCCCGGGAAGCGCTAATGAAATACGGGATTTTTGCAGAGCTGGGGAAAGAGTACGCTATTGTAATGCAGGGACCAATTATAAACAAAGATAATTTTACTATTGAAACACTTAAGTTATACCGCTACGTGTATCCCAATATAACAATCGTATTATCAACCTGGCCAATTGCGAACGAACATATTGTAAAACAACTGAATGATCTTGACATATTAGTAATAGAGAACAAGCCCCCTGCATTTTCTGGAGCAGCAAACATTAATTTTCAAATAACATCTACTGCCGGTGGGTTACACGCGCTTGACAAAGAACAAACCAGGTATATTTTAAAAACGCGAGCAGATCAGCGATGTTGTAAGCCAGTGGATTTTCTTGGATATATGCGAATGCTGCAGGATTGGTTTCCTTTAAAAGACAGTAGTATTCTTCATGAAAGACTTATAATAGTTAGTTTGGATAGTTTTCTCAATCGCTTATATGGTATAACAGATATGTTCATGTTTGGAACGCTGGGAGATATGTTGCTATACTGGGATATTCCACATCACGAGTTGATGCCAGACATGGTAACTGATAACCCGGAAATGATGATTAAGAACAATACCGGGGAGGGTTACTTTGTAAATCATTTTTTTCGCAAACTTAATTTCTCTCCGCTATGGACCATTGCAGACAGCAATGAGTTTTTAGCAAAATATTTTTGTGTAGTTGATAAAGAGCAGATTGATCTTTACTGGTTTAAATATAACAGGTATTTTGAGTCTATTGAAAATCGCGTGCAAAAAGATTTTAATAACCTGGTTAGAAGAGATTTTATTCATTGGGCACGCTCATACATGCCTAACGATCGCTAATCCATACAGGTAAGCGAGCTTTTAAAATAATATATTGGATACAGGAGTGTCATTATTAAAATTGAATGGCAGATAACGAATGAAAATTTTAGTAATAATAGGAACCAGGCCGGAAGCCATCAAAATGGCACCATTAATCAATCGGTTAAAAAGAGTTCCTTCCATTGAAATAAAAGTTTGCAATACCGGGCAACACAAACACCTGGTAATACCCATCTTTGATTTCTTTGGAATACAGGCCGATTTCAGTATCGATACCATGATCCCTAACCAGGGTTTACATGGATTAACAGCGGCCATTATTGAGAAAACCAAACCGGTGTTTGATAAATTTCAACCCGATTATGTATTGGTTCATGGCGATACCACTACTTCCTTCGCATCGGCACTATCAGCCTTTTATTCCGGGTGCAAAGTAGCCCATGTAGAAGCCGGGTTAAGAACCTACAATAAACTGGCGCCTTTTCCTGAAGAAATGAACAGAACTTTGAACAGCCAATTAGCAGATATTCATTTTGCTCCCACACAGTCGGCTGCAGAAAACCTGGGCAGGGCAGGAATTATAAAGAATGTACTAGTTACGGGCAATACAGTAATAGATGCCTTGCTTGATGCCATTGAACTGGTGAATCAGAACGATGCAGAAATTCAGTACCTGAAGCAGCAAATTGATTTTACAAAGAAAATCATCCTTTTTACAGGGCATAGAAGAGAAAATTTTGGAAAAGGGTTTGATGATGTTTTTTCAGCAGTAAAAGAGATCACAGAAAGCAGGGATGATATAATGGTTATCTACCCAGTGCATCCGAACCCTAATGTGAAACTATCTGCTGAAAAATATTTTGAAGGCAACAATCAAGTTAAACTGATAAGGCCTTTAAGTTATGGCCCTTTCGTTTGGCTAATGCAAAAATGCCACCTGATTTTAACAGATAGTGGGGGCATACAGGAAGAAGCTCCCTCGCTTGGTAAACCTGTACTGGTGCTAAGAGAACTTACAGAAAGGCCGGAAGCAGTGGCCGCAGGTACTGTTATTGTTGTAGGTACCAATCAAGAAAAGATTATCTCCTGCACTAACCGATTACTGGATGATCAATCCTTTTACAAGGAAATGACTTCCCTTGTTAACCCCTATGGAGATGGAAAAGCAAGCGAAAGAATTATCGATTTCTTTACACAGATTGCAGCAATTTAAGAATGGCGAAAACAATCCTGGTTTTATCGTATTATACTAATATCCCCGGTGCCTGCCAGGCAGAATGGGTGGATGACAGGATGTTTGCATTTATAGAAAAAGGATATTCTATTTCCCTGGTAAGCGCTACCTGTTGTTTTACACATACGCGTCCCGAAATTGAACACTATAAAGTTCCCACCCTCAGTCCACACGGTGCTACTTATGAATACAATGAGCGCATTCGGAATAAGATACCGGTTAAAAAAGGAATACTTTTCGCTTATACCTGGCTAATGCCCAAAATCGACAGGGTATTGCAGGCAATTCATCTTCGTTCCGGTGAAGGAAGATGGACATGGTTTATTTCGGCATTTCTAACAGCGTTGTATCGTGTAAACAATAAAAAAGATATTGCATTTGTCTATAGTACAGGCGGCCCCCCCAGTGCGCATATTGCTGCAATTTTATTTGCCAGGATATACGGTAAAAAAATTATTTGTGAGTTCCAGGATCCATTAAGCGGCGATGATATTGGCAGACACAAGCTGTCCCGGATCGGGTTAAAATTTTTTGAAAAAATAATTATCCGGTACGCTACTATAACCATTTATTGTACAAGAAATGCCATGCTGTACGCAAGGAAACAATATCCCGGCTATGCTCAAAAAATAGACTATGTATATCCGGGTTCAAATGCGGTTGAGCATTACCAGCAATCGGATAGAAATATTCCTGGCAAATCAGGAAATAGAAAGATTAATATTACATATCTCGGCAGCCTGTACCAGACAAGAAACCTGGATACAACGATGCAGGCGCTCAGTGAATTGATTGAATCGGGAAAATCTCCTGCCATAGAGATCAATATTTATGGTGTAATGAATACAGATATCAGGGAAAGAATAGTAAATTTTCCACACCCGGGTTTCATTTTCTTGCATAACCTGGTAACAAGAGAAATGGCCATGCAAAAAGCACTGGAAGCCGATGTGTTACTGCTGATACAGCATAAGGATAAACGAAGTATTCCAACAATGCCCTTTAAAATCTATGATTACCTGCATACCGGTAACCTGATTTTCGGTCTTATTTACAGGAATGATGAGATAGAAGAAATACTGGTTTCACACGGGCACCTGGTTTGCCAGGCAGATGATGTAGAAGGGATCAAAGAAAAGCTGCTGCTGATCTCCGGCTCATTCAACAATTTGCCGCAAAATATCCGTAAAAGCGATCTTACCCCCGAAAAAGCTGTTGAGCGTATATTGCAGCTGTTAAATCAAATGTAATCGTTCAGGAATTTAATAGATCAATCAATATTGTCGCTGAAATCTTTTTTAAAAAAAAGCCGGATAGTAATTGCGCTTAAGGGCATTTACCAAACGGTTTCTATCCAGGCTAAACTGGCGTATTACCGGTTGTTTGCCCCGGAAATTGATGATTTTGCACTTGCAGCAGAAAAATTACAGCAACGTGGTGTAAACTGGCTACCGGGTAAACCAATCAAGGTATTTGCTGTTTTTTCCATCAACAACTGGGAAATTTCGCTGGTTAAAGCATTAGAAACCATCGGCCCTGTAACACATTTTAACTGGCCACCGATATATGATTTTTTTGACAGGAAAAGCGAATGGATTAAACATAGGGACAAGCTTAATATAGCAATGCTGGATTCGTTTGAGGCGATGTATGAACCCGATGTAAATACCCTTGTTTTTCTTTACACCTCCGATTTTATTATTACATCAGAAACCCTTGCCCTGCTAAAGCGCAGTAATGTGATAGTGGTTAATTTTTGCTGGGATGATTTACTTTATTTCAAAGCCGAAGTGCGCGGCCAGGCGGTTGGGGTTGACCAGGTTTCAAGAAAAGTAGATTGGAACCTCACCCTTTCACCAGAAGCAATATCCCGCTATCATTTTCATAAATCTGCCTGCTTTTTTTGGGAGGCAATACCATCTAAAAAGGTTGAAAGCAATTCGATCCCCCTTTTGCCTGTAAATAATAATGACACCGAATTTTATGTATTGTTTATAGGATCTCGCTATGGGTGGAGAGGAGATTTTATTGATAAACTCCGGTTGCGGGGCGTTAACGTAAAATGTTTTGGTTATGGCTGGGAAAATGGGAGTATTGAAACTGAACGCATGGAAGCTGAAATAAGAAGCGCACCGCTTACACTTGGGTTTGCTAATGTAGGGTACACAAAAAATGTTACAACAATCAAAGGAAGGGATTTTGAAGTGCCCGCCCTTGGTGGGTTATACCTTACCCAATACGCCGAGGGACTTGAAAAGTACTATGCATCTGGAAAAGAAATACTTACTTACCGCAGTTTTGATACGTGTTATCAAATGATTTGTTTGGTGCAAAACGATAAAAGGTTCGCAGACACTGTTCGGAATGCAGGTTATCAGAAAGCCATTCATTATTGTTCCTGGGATGCCAGGATGCAATACCTGTATGAATTAATTAATAAAATCACGAATGTGTAATTGTATTTTATAAGAGTGTATGAAAGTATCGGTGTACGATTGTTTTACTTTTTTTAACGAGTTAGATATCCTGGAACTAAGGTTAGGACTGCTGTATGATGTGGTAGATAAATTTGTTTTGGTAGAATCTACAAAAACAAATGCCAACAATGATAAAGAGTTGTATTATGAAAATAACAAACACAGGTTTAAGAAGTACAATGATAAGATAATTCATGTTGTTGTTTCTGCGTTCCCGGAATATAAAAATTCCTGGACATTCGAAAATTATCAAAGAAACGAAATCACAAAAGCATTAGGTAACTGCGCCCCGGATGATTTGATATTAATTTCTGATGTTGATGAAATTCCCAACCCCGAAGTTATCAGGAAGTATGATTTTAAGAATGAAATGTATTGTTTGGTACAAAATCAATACTTTTTTTTCTACAATTACAGGGATCTGCAGCATCTTTTCTGGATAGGTGGAACAAAAGTTTTCAGGTACCGGATCATCAAAGAAAACCTGTTAAAGGAGAAGAAAGTAAGGTATAATGAGACATCTTTCCCTGCGTATTTAAATAAAGGTACTACGGCTACCAAAATCAGGTTATACGATGGATGCAAATTTATATATAATGGAGGCTGGCATTTTTCTTATTTAGGCGGAGTGAGAGCCATCGTTAATAAAGTGAAAGCTTTTGCGCACCAGGAACTAAACAATGATCATTTCCTCGATACCCGGCGAATTGAAGAATGCCTTGTTACGGGGGCAGATATTTTTGGCAGAAAAGGACACAAATTTATTCGTGTGGCAATTTCCGAAAAAACACACCCTTCCTGCTTACAGGAAATGGAAAAAGATCCCCATTTGATCTTTTTCAAAACCCCGGTACACACCGTTTCAGTAATAAAAGAAATACAACAATTACTTAAGATAAAGTTGGTAAGGGTAGTAAAAAGAATAATTTGAGTAACAAGGTTTATTATATCGGATTTTACGGATTCGGCGATAAGGCGTTACAGAACCAGCATCGAACGTATTCTTCTGCGGCTGTTAACCTGATGAACTATATTTCAACTTTGTTAAGTGGAAGCTGCCGTGTGGAAATTTTTTCTCCATCATGGACATTAAATACAAGTGGATTCTATTCATCGGAACAGATTTCTTTAGAGGAATCAATTCAGTTACATCTGCCGCCCAGCATCGGGGGCAAAAGCCGGGTAACCAGGTTTATTTCAAAATTCATTTCGCAGGCATGGTTATTCTACAAAATAATCCGGTATATCAAAAAACGCGATAAAGTAATTGTTTACCATTCTATTGCCAATACCCCTGTTATTCTCCTTACAAAAAAAATAATTCGCTACCACCTGGTTCTTCAACTGAACGAAATATACCAGGATGTTCATAGTCTTGGGGCATTTAATAATTATTTTGAGCATACAATCATACAATCGACTGATTCCTATATTTTCTCCACCATTTTATTAAACAGGGTAATTAAGAATTCGGATAAAAAATACGTTGTATGCGAGGG
>CAIYKV010000226.1 GCA_903926855.1 uncultured Bacteroidota bacterium
GTTTGAAAATTTTCAAATTTTCAAATTTTCAAATTTTCAAATTAATAATAGACATCAAATTTTTTTAAACCTCCGTCGGATCAGCAAGCCTGATATGAAGACGGAAAAAATTGAAAAACATGGCAGACGTAAAATCATTAGCCGAAACATTAGTAGGCTTAACAGTGAAAGAAGTTCAGGAATTAGCTGATGTATTGAAAGCTGATTACGGTATCGAACCAGCTGCTGCTGCAGTAGTAGTTGCAAGCGGAGATGGCGGCGGAGCCGCTGTTGCTGAAGAAAAAACAGCATTCGATGTGATCCTGGTTAGCGGTGGTCCAAGCAAATTGACCGTTGTTAAGATCGTTAAAGAATTAACAGGTCTTGGTCTGAAAGAAGCCAAAGACTTAGTAGACGGAGCCCCTAAAGCCATTAAAGAAGGCATTTCTAAAGGTGAAGCTGACGAATTAGTAGCTAAACTGAAAGAAGCAGGTGCTGAAGTTGAAGTAAAATAGTTTTTCTTCCGAATAAAATAGCCGACAAGATTTTTCTTGTCGGCTATTTTTATGGAGTTCAGAGATCTCTGTTTGTTTCGAAATCAGTGAACTCATTGATTATTGATCAATTTACCAATGGTTCGCTTTATAGTTTAAAGCTCAACCCGCCATGTAAAATATATTTTCCATATCCGGCTTCCATAAACAGGCTGCTATTCTTGGTGATTTTTAATTTGCCGCCAATACCAATCTGGTAAGCTAATAAGGAGGGTTGGTCAAATGCGAGTTTGTTGCCAGACCCATCTGTATAATTCTGGTTCCAGATATTCACCCCGATGGCAGTACGGAAATAACCCGAAAAACTGGGACTAGCAGGCATATACCTGACAAAATTGGCCATAATACTCCAGTTATCCAGGGAGCCATACATGACGGGTGGACCAGATGGGTTATTATAATCGTAATAAGGAGCACTTACCTGACCATGGGTAACCATGATACCGGCACTCGCTGTTGGGCTGTATTGGATATCGATGGCGCCGGTAATGGGTCCGGTTTGGGTGGAAGTACCTCTGGAATAATTAAAAAGGGAAGCCATTTGGTAAACATCCAGGTTGGGAAAGCCATACCCAAATGAAAGATGCACGATTGGGGTAAATTTGGGCTGGTCCTTTGGTTTCTGTTGCCTTCTGCCCATGGGTCTGCCATACCCCATTCCCCCAACGCCAAATCTGGGTCCAACGCCTACACCAATACTAACCTGTGCCGATGCCTGCTGCACGCAAAACAGGCTGGTTACCAGTAATATGCCTAATAATACTCTACGCATAACAGTTTTTTTACTGAGATACCCAATTTACATCCCGGGTTTACTTATAAACTGTTAAAACACTCTGAAACTTGTATTTTTGCCTTGTTTTAGAAAATTTGAGAATTCTTTTCCACAAATAGAGGTTTGGTCCAAAATTTGTTTTTGCAGTTTCTCCTCATTCCTTACCTTTGCCATCCTTATTTTTGGGCTAATTAGCGGGTGGACATTTTTTTTCACTGTCGTTTGGTGGTGAAAGTTCCGATTGTACGCTAAGAGAATCTGTAAATTCTCCCCGAAATTTTTTCGCAAAAAAACCGGTTTTCACACATATGTCTACTACTACATTGAACACCAGGGTCGGCTTCGGAAAAACTAAACATTTGGCTGATGCCCCTGACCTACTCGACATTCAGTTAGAATCTTTCAGAGAATTTTTTCAATTGGAAACTACGCCCGATAAACGTAATGTGGAAGGGTTATTCCGTGTATTCAAGGAGAACTTCCCGATTACGGATACGCGTAATATTTTCATGTTGGAGTTCCTGGATTATTTTATTGATCCGCCACGTTATACCATCGAAGAATGTATGGAGCGTGGTTTAACCTATGCCGTACCATTAAAAGCCAAGCTTCGCCTTAGCTGTAATGATGAAGAGCATGTGGATTTTCAAACCATTGTACAGGATGTGTTTCTTGGAAACATTCCATACATGACCCCACGTGGTACTTTTGTGATCAATGGTGCTGAGCGTGTGGTAGTTTCTCAGTTACACCGTTCACCCGGTGTATTCTTCGGGCAATCTATTCACCCTAATGGAACCAAGATCTACTCAGCCAGGGTAATTCCTTTTAAAGGAGCCTGGATGGAGTTTGCAACGGATATTAATAATGTGATGTATGCTTACATCGATCGTAAGAAAAAATTCCCGGTAACTACGCTTTTGCGTTCTATTGGTTTTGAAACCGATAAAGATATCCTGGAACTTTTTGGAATGGCCGATGAAGTAAAAGCAGATAAGAAATCACTGGCTCACCAAGTAGGTAGAAAATTAGCTGCACGCGTTCTCAGAACATGGGTAGAAGATTTTGTGGATGAAGATACAGGTGAAGTAGTAAGTATTGAGCGTAACGAAATTGTGATGGAAAGGGATACGGTTCTGGATGAAGAAGCAATTGCTACCATTATTGAAATGGAAGTAAAAAGCGTATTTATTCAGAAAGAAGATGTAGGTGGTGATTATGCAATCATTTACAATACCTTAAATAAAGATACCTCTAACAGTGAACTGGAAGCCGTTCAGCATATCTATCGCCAATTGCGTGGTGCGGATGCTCCGGATAATGAAACTGCCCGTGGTATTATTGATAAATTATTCTTCAGCGATAAGCGTTATGATCTGGGTGAAGTAGGCCGTTATAAAATTAACCGCAAACTGGGTCTTGATTATCCATTGCAGAAGAAAGTATTGACCAAACCGGATATCATTGAGATCATCAAATACCTGGTTCGTTTAACCAATGCGAAAGCTGAGATCGATGATATTGATCACCTGAGCAATCGTCGTGTACGTACCGTGGGTGAACAATTATATGCCCAGTTTGGGGTAGGTCTGGCCCGTATGGCTCGCACCATCCGTGAAAGAATGAACGTTCGTGATAATGAAGTATTTACTCCTGTTGATCTGATCAATGCGAGAACTTTATCTTCTGTTATCAATTCATTCTTTGGTACTTCACAGTTGTCTCAGTTCTTAGATCAAACCAATCCTCTTTCGGAAATCACACATAAACGTCGTATTTCAGCGTTAGGGCCAGGTGGATTGAGTAGAGAAAGAGCAGGATTTGAAGTACGTGACGTACACTATTCCCACTATGGAAGATTATGTACCATTGAAACACCGGAAGGACCAAATATCGGTTTGATCTCAACATTATGCGTACACGCAACTATCAATGATATGGGCTTTATTGAAACTCCATACCGTAAAGTAGAAAATGGTAAAGTAAACTTAAAGACATTAACTTATTTAAGTGCAGAGGAAGAGGATAGTGCAAGAATTGCACAGTCTAACTCTCCTTTAAATGATAAAGGTGAATTTGCGGAAGATAAAGTTGTTTCTCGTGAAACA
>CAIYKV010000227.1 GCA_903926855.1 uncultured Bacteroidota bacterium
AAGCATAGCCCGGAAATAAAATAACCCATAATCTGAAATCGATAATTTTTAGGCTCGGAACCAATAAATAGTTGCTTATCAATTCTTTTTTGAACCCTGCCTAAAAGAAACCATGTCAAGACAGGCAGTAACAAGCCGCCCCACCAATTTGAAATTTCAGGAAGTTCTTTACGTTGCAGAATATGATGCTTGGGAACCCCGCCATGGAAATGTTCCCAAAGAAGTAGTCCAACTATCAATAGGGTAACCAAAAGGGTTAGGATTGGTTTCGGCAGTGTAAATGCTTTGCTATCAGTATTTCCCAAGAGTAGTATGTTTATTCGTTTGAATACTATTCACTGCTAATTATCAGGTAAAAAATGGTTTTGGAAGATCGAGCAACTACCATAACCTTGACACCGGATAGTAAATAAATATACAAAATCTAAGCTTTTTTTCAAAACGCAGTTGTCGAATAGGTAGTGGCAACAGTATTGCGTAAAAATTTCATGCAGATGAGTGACTGACAAAGCCAACACTGGTAAATATGACTCAGTAAGAAAGTATTGCAGCTGGCCAACTATTCAGGTAGCGCCCAGAATAAATTCGGGTTATTTGTTTTATAGTTAATGAAACTGGTCCCTGTTTTTTGATAAGTACGGGTTGAGAGTTGGGGTAATTGCTTATACGCATGTAAAGATAACAGTTCAACATAGGTGACTACTTTCCCGGTTTTCCAGGTTTCATAGTCATATTTACTTTCCAAGGGGCATTCCATACGATACAGGTTTTTTGCCATGTATTGATAGAGATAATCCTGCTTTGTAACAGACATCTTGTGGTTCCAATTCGCTTCCGGGTTCAGGATAATGGGTTTGTCGTGAATGATCCGATCTCTTACCTCTTCAATACTTAATAAATCTCCTTTCTCGTTCAACACATACGCATCATTGGTGGGATCAATCCAAAGCCATTTATGCAGATCTTTTGAATACCCCATATTAATTACATGGCAATCCTGAAAAATCGAATCTTTGGGCATACAGGTTACAAACCTGGAAGGAATGCCTAATGAAAGATAGCATTCATTCAATACCGTAGCCAGTCCCCTGCAATTTAACCCACGATTTTCCTTTTTACATTCTGCAATCATACTCAAAGCATTTTTTACAGCCGGATTATCATGATTGCCATCGTGCGGAATTAGGTTATGTACCCAATGTAAAAGACTTAATATTTTGGATATCTCATTGCCTCCTCCTGCGATAGAGTCTAACTTAAACCCGGTTCGTAAAGCAACCAAATTGGGATCATCCTGCGATTGGTAACTGAATGTAGGTATTGGCCTTGTATCGGTATAATTATAATCATCTGCAGTTTTTAAAATATCCAAATAGCCTGGCTGGTAGGTAATTTCAGTCAATGCTTTCGCCGTATCATTTAATACTATGATAAAATCAAACTTGGTATGTTCAGTTATTTTTACAGAAATCGAATCTTTATCAGTGTAAAAAGTAACTTTTCTGCCTTTTGAGGAACTTGTATAAATATCAGGCTTCGCTTCAGGAGTAATGGTCCAACTGGCTTTTTGAT
>CAIYKV010000228.1 GCA_903926855.1 uncultured Bacteroidota bacterium
GCAGTTATCTAGAAGACAGTTTTTATCCAAAACCGGTATGTTGGCGGGAGGCACTTATCCTGCCATGCTGGCCATGGGTATGTTGAGACCCGCACCCGTTACTCCCCTGAAAATAACGGGTGGCGATAAAACAGGTAAGCAGGTAATTATTCTGGGTGCTGGTTTAGCCGGACTCTCAGCCGCATATGAATTGATAAAAGCCGGTTACCAATGTACTGTTTTAGAAGCAAGGGAAAGATCCGGAGGCAGATGCTGGAGCGTAAGAAAAAACAGTACCAATATCGAAACTGGCCAACCCCTGCAAACAGCAGGTTTTGATGATGGACTATATTATAATGCAGGCCCATCCAGAATACCCCACCACCATTTGCTTACCCTCCATTATTGCAAAGAATTAAAAGTGCCTATTCAGGTATATAATAATGTAAACGAAGCCACCTATTATTTCAGTGAAGGAAAAGGTACCCTATCCAATAAAAAAATCCGGGCAAGGGAAATACATAATGATGTACGTGGCTATATGTCCGAAATGCTGGTCAAAGCAATAGACAGCAAACAACTAGACGCTGCGATGACCAAAGAAGATGGGGAAAAAATTATTGAATACCTGAAAGCAGAAGGCGGTTTGGATCCCGATAAACTATACCGTGGTATCGCCCGCAGAGGCTATAAAGAACTGCCGGGTGCAGGAACAAAATCGGGTGTGATTGCGAATCCGCATCATTTACATGATATGCTGAGTTCCGGTTTAATGGACCCCGATTTTTATAATGTTGCGGAGTATACTTATGAACTGCAAATGAGTATGTTCCAGGCCGTTGGCGGTATGGATATGATTGCCAAAGCTTTTGAAAAAGAAATTGGGAAAAATATTCGGTTCCAATCAGAAGTCACCACTATTAAAAATGTTCCGGGCGGTGTAAACATCACCTACAAGGATAAAGAAGGAGAACATAGCCTGCAGGCTGATTTTTGTATCTGCACCATTCCACTTCCTGTTCTTAGTAATATTGATCATAATTTTTCATCTGATGTAAGTCGGGCAATTGACTATATCAATTATATCCAAACCGGGAAAATAGGTTTACAATTCAAAAGACGTTTTTGGGAAGAAGATGAACAGATATATGGAGGTATCACCCATACCAATAATGAATTAACGCAGATCTTTTATCCCTCCTATGATTACCAGAGTCAGAAAGGAATTTTATTAGGCTACTATAATTTTAATGAAAAAGCAAAAAGAACAGGCGAGTTAACTTATCTGCAAAGACAGGAACTGGCACTGGAAAAAGGCAGCCTGATTCACCCGCAATACAGAGCTGAATTTGAAAAATCTTTTTCTGTCAGCTGGCACAAAACAAAATACAGTATGGGTGGCTGGGCCGTGTATTCCAATGAAGAAAGGCAAACTGTATACAAGGCGCTGTTGCAGCCGGATAAGCAGGTATATTTTGCAGGAGAACATTTAACTTACCTGAATGCCTGGATGGCCGGGGCTTTTGAATCTGCCAGGAGTGTTGTAGATTCGGTACATGCAAGGGTGATGGCTGGTTGATGAGTAAACTACTGATTTTCCTTTTACCACTATAAAAACAACAATTATGGCAAGTACAATTGATCGCCGCAAATTACTCAAAACCGGTTTCATGATGGCTGGTGGGTTACCACTGGTTTCTGGTTTTTTTAACGAAGTGGCAGCTAGGCCTGCTTTGAATATTTGTTATCCCGAAGATATCATAACCGACGAAAGCCTGGTAATGGGTGCTCCGGCTGCATTAAGAGCAAGATTAAGCGCGAATGAAAATCCATTCGGGCCATCCGACAAAGCCAAAAAGGCCATTGAGGATGCACTTGCGAAAAGCTATCAATATCCCTTCACCTATGCAAACGATCTGGCAACAAAAATTGCCCAGTATGAAGGTATCAGCAATGATCATATTTTGATGGGAGCCGGCTCAACCCCTTTATTATTAGCAGCCGCCATTCATTTTAGTAAAAAACCGGGAAGTAATATCATTACTGGCGATCCCAGCTATGAGGATTTGCCATCAAAAGCAACACGACTGAATACCAAATGGGTAAAAGTTCCGCTTACAGCCGATTATAAATTGGATCTGGATGCTATGGAAAAAAGTATTGATGCCAATACTTCTATGATCTATATCTGCAACCCCAATAACCCAACCGCTACTGTGCTCGATACAGAAAAATTAAAATCATTCTGCGAAAGAGTTTCTTCACGCGTTACTGTATTTATTGATGAAGCTTATATCGATTACCTGCCCGATCCACAGGGTTCCAGTATGATGAGCACTATCAAAGCAGGCAAAAACATTATTATTGCCCGCACCTTTTCAAAACTATACGGTTTTGCAGGTTTACGCGTTGGTTATGTGGTTGCTCAACCAGAGATGATCAAACAACTGTCTTTGTACACGGCCGGACCTATGTCCATTTCCACGACTTCTTTACAGGCTGCTTTACCTAGTTACCAGGACAAAGAGTTTCTAAAAGGTGCATTGGAAAAAACCATTGCGTCGAAGAATTTCCTGTATGAAGTATTGAAGAAAGAAGGTTATTCCTATGTGCCTTCTTCTACCAATTTTGTGATTTTCCCGGTTAAAATGGAAAGTATGCAGTTCGTTTCTGAAATGAGTAAACGGGGTGTATTGGTTCGTCCATGGAAATTTGCAAATAAGAACTGGTGCAGGATCAGTATTGGAAAAATGGATGAGATGCAGGCTTTCGCAGATGCATTCAAAGAGATCTCTTAGTTGATAAATAGAGTTATTTATAACAGGTTTATTTCACCCAATAAAATAAGAGAAGCAGAGGTTACGCAGAGAAGTATTGTGTAACCTCTGCTAATTTTACAAACAGAATGATCACCAGTATAATCATAAAAAAATAGCTATTTAACTGCTTTCAATATGAATAAAATAAAACATCTTTTACTTTTTTCAGGTTTATTTTTCTTAGCCTCTGTTTTAAATGCACAAACTGCTGGGTCCATGCATATTTTATCTATGGAAGAATATGAAAAGGCAAAAACATTTTCTGTAAAAGACTTGGATAATGACACCTATGTAAAGATTGAAAACACATATGTACTAGACCGGTACGAAGCAAGAAAACCTTATTTTATTACCGGGGATGATGGGCAGAAAAAAAGAATAGACCTCTACCGCCTGCTTTTGAAAGACGGAATGCAGGATTTAGGGATGATGATTTTTTATACCAACGAAAAAGGAAAACAATACAAAGCCTGTCTGCCTGATTTCAAAGCACCTTCAAAAGTTTGGGAAAAATATTTTGAAGACATTCATGCGATCGATAGAATAGAGCCCAATTTTGTTTTGAAGCTTTCCTATATTCTTTCCAAAGAACTGGGCTTTCAATTATATAAATCCGCCAACCAGGGTAAAGACTTGAGTAAAGAAGCAGGCACCTATGGCAGTGATATCTGTTTCCCCGGAACTACGAAAGTATCTATGGCAGATGGCACCCAGAAATTACTCAGCCAGGTAAAAAAGGGCGATCAAATCCTGACGGTTGATCCCAACACACATATCTCTACCCCGGTTCAGGTGAAAGAGCTGGTAGCACACGAAGAAAAAAATTATGCCATCACCCAATTAATATTACTATCCGCTATTCAAACTAATACAACATCAGGAACAGATATCATTCTTTCCTATAAACAACTATCGGCAACACCCAATCACCCCGTCATCACCAAAGAACGCGAAAAGAAAATGGGTGAAGTAAAAGAAGGAGATGAAATACTCTGTGCAGATAAAGTAACCGGCATCTACCAAAAATATACTGTCTGGAATAAAACGGAACAAGCGGGCGGTCTACAAAAAGTCTATAATATTGTTACCAATGGTGGCAATACTTTTGTTATGAACGAAGTCATCGTGTTGCAGAAGGCAATTAAGAATTAATATTTAATAAATAATAATTGTTTTTGGGGTTACACGAAAAGAGTGTCATGATTCCTTATGACACTCTTTTATTAAATACAACTATCTTGGGAAAATCTACTACCAGCGATGTGGAAATGCTGATCCAAAAAATGATTCCTTTAAAATTCTTACTTGTTAACGCGGTGTGCTATTAGAATTATTTAGAATTTGTCTATTTAATAAAAAAACTATCAAAAGAAGGCGCCAGATGAATAATTACTAATCAGTCCCTGTGGACGGGCCTCTATTGATTCGATGCCGGGCGAATGGCCTCGGCAAAAAAAATGATGCGAAGCACATTTTTTTAGGAGCAATAGCAGTCCCGCCAATGGCGGGATAACAGGGACGGGGCCTAGCGGCCGTGAGCGACACGAGGTTACGAACAA
>CAIYKV010000229.1 GCA_903926855.1 uncultured Bacteroidota bacterium
ATACTGATTGATATATCTTTTGACTTCTTTTTTAGTCTTGATGATTTCATGTATCTCATCCCGCAATACTCCTGCCCCTACTCCATGAATAATGATCAGGGAAGGTTGCCTGTGGGCCACTGCAAGGTCATACCATTTTTGAAACTCATGTAACTGTATCGTGAGTATCTCAAAATTGCTCAGGTGCTTCCAGCTATCTGTCAGTTTCTCAATATGCAGATCAACCACCGAACGGGCTGGCGCCAGGTTTTGCCGTACTTTGGATGCATCATACACTTTAAAACCCTTTGCAGCCAGGGAACTGAGTTCAAAATAGGGCTCGTCGGATTTATCAGGATACTCTGTAAACAGCTGGTAGGAAAGGGTTGGCTCATTATTATCTTTCATTTCCTCTATCTTTTTGAAAACCTGTTTCGGTTTTAATTTCAATGAGGCTTCAAAATGTGGTGCTTTCTTTTTATCTGGCTGTGCAAGAGAAAAATCGAATGCAAAAAACGGGCTGTCATTTACCGTTTCAAATGAAATATCATGCAGATAAAAATCATGAAACGGAGCGATTTCATTCCTGAGTTCAAAATCCGTTCTTCCTGCAAACTGCTGGGTGTATACAAATTTATAAGCCGTATGGGTCTTATTTACCAGATGAATCTTTAACAGATCCACTACTTCATCATTAAAATCATCTAATGAAAATTTTGGAATAAAGGATAACCAAACGCCATCTGATACCGGTATTTTATTGGGCTGTGGCTTTTCTTTGGGAACCTGGTCAACATACACTTTTGGAGCAATCGGCTTTTCTGCAAAAAGCTTTTTTTCTGTAAATCGTTTAAAGTAGGGGAAATCTATCTGGTCCATATACGCCGGGAATTTGACACCCCGTACTTCTATCATCACCATTTTATCATTCATTACCTCCACTACCCTACCTTCCTCATTGCTGAGCAGCACAATAATTTCATCACCAATCTGGTATTTCATTGGGCGAAATTACAAATAACCTTGCGAATCAAGCTTTGCTTATTTGGCCAGTACACTCCGCTTTCTACCATATAAAAAATAAATGGTGAGTCCCAGCCCCATCCAGGCAAAAAACCAAAGCCAGCTGATAGCAGGGATTTCTATCATTAAGTATAAACAGCTAAGCGCACCGATAATTGGGATAATCGAATAGCTATGCAAAAAGCTTTTTACAGCCGTAACGATTGCAATTACCATAAACACCAGGAATAAGATTTCCTGATATCCTTCTGAATTCAGGTGGGTAAGCGCATCACTGATCCTGGTTCTGAAAAGAATCCCAATGATCAATACTATCGCAGGAATGATATACTTCCCATTAAAATAGGGAAGTTGAAAGGCACTTCCTCCCTTTACACGTGCAATCTTTGGCAAAACCAATACTCCAAAACAGACCAATACAAAAGCAAATAAGGTTCCAATACTGGTAAGGTCTGTCATAGTGCTGCTTGAAACAAATAAAGAAGGTATCCCTACCAGAAATCCGGTAACGATGGTTGCAAAAGAGGGTGTCTGAAATTTCGGATGCACTTTGGCAAACTGTTTAGGTAAAAGCCCGTCCCTGCTCATACTCATCCAAATTCTTGGCTGTCCCAGTTGAAATACCAATAATACGCTGGTAGTGGCAACTACAGCACTTACCGAAATCAGGTAACCAATTTTATTCAGGTGCAATTTTTCAAATACATAGGCCAATGGATCATCTACTTTTAATTCACTGAAATGAACCATTCCGGTTAAGACCAATGCAATCAGGATATACAAGACAGTGCAGATTAATAAAGAATAAATCATACCCCTTGGTAAATCCCGTTGCGGATTCTTGCATTCTTCAGCCGTAGTAGAAATGGCATCAAATCCTATATAGGCATAAAACACCGCCGATACACCTGCTAATACACCACCAAAACCATTGGGTAGAAAAGGATCCCAGTTTTTAGTATCCACATAAAAAAAGCCTATGATGATCACAAATATGATCACGATGATCTTGAATATTACCATGAAATTGGTACTTCGTTTACTTTCCTTTATCCCGATATAAGCAAGCATGGTAATGAGAAAAACAATGATTAAAGCCGGAAGGTTAATAATGAATTTCCAACCGCCAATCACAGGTGCATGCAAAATGGCATCATACCCCATTTTCGCATTCTTAGTAGCCGTTTCCAATGATTGACCACTGGCAATAGTCTTGAGTGCTTCTTCATAACCTACCTGCGCATTGCTGGCATTCGTGGCCAGCCAACCGGGTAATCCAATATGAAAACCTTCCAACAAATTATTAAAGTATCCGCTCCAACTGATGGCTACCACAATATTACCAATAGCATATTCCAGTATCAATGCCCAACCTATGATCCAGGCAATCAATTCTCCAAATGATACATAAGCATAGGTGTACGCACTACCGGCAATGGGTACACGGCTGGCAAATTCTGCATAACATAATGCACTAAAGCCACAGGTTACCGCGGTAATCATAAATAGAAAAACAATCCCCGGACCACCATTGAATGCTGCTGTACCAATGGTAGAAAAGATACCTGCACCTACCACCGCAGCAATCCCCATAAATGTAAGGTCGCGAACGCCCAAAACTTTTTTTAGTGATCCGCCCCCATGACCATCATTAACCCCGCTTGCGGCATCTGCAACAATTTTATCGATAGACTTTTTCCTGAAAAGAGAATCAGACATATGTTAGAGGTTTAGGTTAAAGCTAAGAGAAAACAGGTATTCTTCTGCCTTTTTTTACATTCTTTGTTTGATTAGATTCCTGGTTGTAATGAAAAATATATTGGATGGATATTTCGAAAAATCAAACCGATATTCAGAATCAAGAAAAATCTCTGCCGATAAAGGCAGGTTCAGCCCAACTGAAATACTGCAATGGAAAGTGCTCTCAATCCATTAACCAGGCTTCACCACAGTCTTAAAAAATTGTATGACCACAGCAACCGCTTCCAAAGGAAAAACATGTCCGCCCTTGTGTTTGTATACAATTACCGGGTTACCAGTGCTGGATGGATAAAGAATTGCATCAGCAGCATATGTCTGCCATTGCTGGCTGCAACTATTCACTTTTAGCATACCTTGTATAGTGGCTTCCTGCCATTCAGGTTTCACAAGCGGGTCGTTCTCTCCCATAATATGGAGCAGGGGCTTGGGCTTTATTCTGGACAATGAACGTATCGCAGCGGCTGCGCAAGGTGCGGCGGCGGCCAGTACCTCTGATCTTGTTTCCATCAATAGATATGTAAAACCTCCCCCATTGGAATGCCCGGTTGCATAAATGCGCTTATCATCAATCTTATATTCTTCATGCAGGGTTTTCAACATGGCATCGAAAAAAAGCAAGTCCCGGTCATTCATATCACCCGGAGTTTTTTGCCAGCCCGCTAATCTTCCATTGGGGTCGGTTAACTGTCCGGGGGTGTTTAGTCCTTGCGGACTAACAATAATAGCTTCCGGCCACAGTTTATCAATATCCTTTCCTTTTAGAATATTATTCATATTTCCACCATGACCATGAAATACGAAAATAACAGGTGCGGGATGCAGCTTTGCGGATTCAGGGATATATACCAGTGCCTCGCGATCAACCCCGTCAATTGTCCAATGCATCAATTTCGGTGTAGAAGCTGAAATAAAGCCACCAGAAAAAAATAGTAATAAAACTCCTGCGAATAGTTTACGGAACATACATGAAGATTAGGTTATACATTTTTTCAAAAACCAGAATACCTACTCTACACTTTTATTTATCACATTTCATATCCCATCCTGAATGTAGCCTGCCATAATACAATAATGATTCAGAAAACCGCATTATGATTCACGCTGAATCAGGAAGGCAGCCAGTTCCTGTAAAGGCTTTTTACGCAAGGATAATACGGCAATATCTTCCAGGTGTTGCAAAGCGGTTTGTAGATATTTTTCTTTTAATTCTTTTGCCCATGCATCTACATTACAGGCTTTAAAAATGGACAATACCTGTGCTACTTTATCGGCAGGGTTCTGTTCCATCAATTGCTGCAACCGCTGTTTTTGTTCTGTACTGGCCACTTCCATCGCATATAATAAAAGAAAGGTTTTTTTATTTTGTCGGATATCTCCCCCTACTTCTTTTCCAAATTTTTCCGGATCCCCAAAAGCATCCAGAAAATCATCCTGTATCTGGAAAGCAATACCCAGGTGTTTACCAAACTCATAAATATGCCTGCAATTTCCTTCACTGGCACCGCCCAAAATCGCACCAATCTCTAAACTGGCCGCCAATAATACCGATGTTTTCAAACTGATCATATTCAGATAAGCGTCCAATGATACGGTATTCATTTTCTCAAAATCAATATCCAACTGTTGGCCTTCACATACTTCCTTTGCCGTTTTATTAAATAACTGAAGTATCCGATGCAGGTACTGGCTATCTATTTTATTCAGGTATTCATACGCCTGTATCATCATTACATCGCCTGTAAGCAATGCAGTATTGGTTCCGTATTTTACATGCACGGTTTCCATACCCCTGCGAAGGGCTGCCTGGTCCATGATATCATCATGTATCAGTGTGAAATTATGGAACAGTTCTATGGCAGTAGCTACTTCGTAGGTATCAGGCCTGATCTCATCAAACAGTTCATTACCCATCAAACACATCACGGGACGTATACGCTTGCCTCCCCATGATAAAAAATATTCTCCTGGCTCATACAATGTGGCCGGGGTAAACGGAAAATGTCTTACTGAAAACCTTTCCCCGAAATCTGCTACCAGTTCTTTAAATGTGCGCATACCACAAACCTAATTATAAATCAAAAACAGCCCTTCATAAACCTTAACTATTCTTTGAACACCTTCTCCGCTATTTTGGCATGGTTTTGAATACTTAGCTGAAAACATTTTATGAAAAAACTACTATTCCTGTTACTACTCAGCTTATCTGTAGCCTCTTTACAGGCGCAGGAAGTGAATACCGGTTCTGATTATAAAACCGCTTTGGGTTTAAAAGTATATCCTGGGGCTGTAAGTGTAAAACACTTTATTTCGCCAAATACGGCTATAGAGGGTCTGGGCTATATCTCATCAGATGGCTTCCGACTGGCCGGTTTGTATGAATTGCATTATGATATCGGCAGTGTGGAAGGCCTTAAATGGTATGTAGGCGGTGGCGGACATGTAGGCATCTGGAGCGATTCTTGGAAAGCCCAACACCTGGGAAGTAATGCAGCGCTGGCTATTGGAATAGACGGTGTACTGGGTCTTGACTATAAAATAAAAGGCGCTCCGCTAAACCTCAGTTTTGATTGGCAACCTTCGTTTAATATTATCGGGTATAGTTATTTTGAAGGAGGATGGGGAGGACTGGGGGTTAGGTATACTTTTTAGGGTTTCGGGTTTGGGGTTTCGGGTTTGGGGTTTCGGGTTTGGGGTTTCGGGTTTGGGGTTTGGGGTTAGTTTAGGGTTGGAAGTTGGGAGTTGGTTTAGAGTTGGCGGTTTAGGGTTGTTATGGGTTACTGGTTGAGGGTTGTTCAGGTTATGTAGTTTTATATCACAATCTTAAACAACCATTCACTATCAACAAAAAAAGGATCCTAAACCGTAAACTATACACCCTAAACTAAAAAGAGACTTTTCACGAACTCGTGTTTGTCGAAGATGATGAGGTCGTCGATTTTTTCGCCTACGCCGATATATTTTACGGGGATTTTAAATTGATTGGCGATGGCTAGTACTACGCCGCCCTTGGCTGTACCATCCAGTTTGGTGATGCTGATGGCGGATACATCGGTAGTGGCAGTAAACTGGCGGGCTTGTTCTACGGCGTTTTGTCCGGTGGAACCATCTAATACCAGCATGATTTCGTTGGGCGCATGCGGAATTACTTTCTGGATGGCTCGCTTGATTTTACTAAGTTCTTCCATCAGGTGCAGTTTATTATGCAAACGACCTGCCGTATCAATAATTACCACATCCGCTTTTTTGGCAACTGCACTGGCAACAGTATCATAAGCAACCGCACTGGGGTCTGAGCCCATAGCCTGTTTTACAATAGGTACACCAACCCTTTCGCTCCAGATGGTTAATTGATCTACGGCTGCTGCTCGAAAGGTATCTGCTGCACCCAGTATTACCTGGTTACCCGCTTTTTTATAATTATGCGCCAGCTTACCTATCGTGGTGGTTTTTCCAACTCCGTTTACACCTACTACCAATATTACATAAGGTTTTTGTCCTTCGGGGATCGTGAAATTTTTATAAGAATCTTCAGGAGCATCTACCAATATCGCTTCAATCTCTTCCTGCAAAATTGTATTCAATTCAGCCGTACCCAGATATTTATCCTGTTTTACCCTTTTCTCTATTCTCTCAATAATTTGTATGGTCGTTTCTATCCCCACATCTGCTCCTACCAGGGCTTCCTCCAGATTATCCAATACCTCTTCATCTACCGTGCTCTTGCCGGCAACCGCTTTAGAGATTTTTGCAAAAAAACCTTCACGCGTTTGTTGCAGACCCTGATCAAGACTTTCCTTTTCCTTTTTTCCGAATAATTTTCCTAGAAAACTCATGAATTAATTTGAAAATTTGAAAATTTGAAAATTTGAAAATTGATTTTATTTGAAAATGATTTTGATGCCTTACTTTTTATGAATTAGCACATTTTCAAATTTTCAAATTTTCAAATTAACCTTCCGAAAATACAAAAAGCCTTCCCATCTTAATTTACGGGAAAGCTTTTCTATATCGCATTGCGATAACAATTATTTTTCTGCTAAGAAATCCTTGATCTTATCCTTGTGCACGATCGCTTCTTTGAAAGTGTATGCACCTGATTTAGGGCTGCGGACAGCCTTGATCACTTTCGTCCAGTTTTTTGCTTCTGCTGCTGCTTTCTGGTCTTTGGTCTTGATAGCCGTTTTAGCTGCTTTTGCCATGATTATTTAATTTCTTTATGAACAGTTACTTTTTTCAGAATCGGGTTGTACTTTTTTAACTCCACACGTTCAGGTGTGTTCTTCTTGTTTTTGGTAGTGATGTAACGGCTTGTACCTGCAAGACCACTGGTCTTATGCTCTGTACATTCCAAAATCACCTGAACCCTGTTGCCTTTCCTTGCCATTGTATTAAGTGGTTTTCTTTGTTATAATTAGATCTTTGATCCTTCAGCTCTCATTCCTTTGATCACTGAAGCCAACCCATTCTTGTTAATGGTTCTGATTGCGTCTGTAGACACTTTAATGGTTACCCAACGATCTTCTTCAGCAAAAAAGAAACGCTTTTTCTGCAAATTGGGCAGAAAACGACGCTTGGTTTTAATGTTTGAGTGAGAAACACTGTTTCCAACAATGGGCTTTTTACCTGTAACCTGACATACTCTTGCCATGACTCTGAATTTTTTTCCGATTTTTTCGGGAGGCAAAGGTAAGGAAAGACAGCAAATTAGCAATACGAAAACCTGTTTTTTTAAATAATTTCTTAACAGTGCGGGGGTAAACAGGGTTGGAAAATGCCAAAATTAGGGTTTATTCACATTTTTGAGAGAGATAGGGTGGTTTAGTTTAGGTTTAGGGTTGTTTGGAGTTTGGGGTTTGGGGTTTGGGGTTTGGGGTTTGGGGTTTGGGGAGTTTTTTTTAGAATTTACCTGAATTTCAATCATTTCTGGGTAATTCGGGATAAATATTTATCTTCCTTTTCTCCAAAATTCATGCTATGACGCAGAGGCTGACCTCCTTTTTGTTATGTATTTCCCTGTTATTCAACCAATCTTTTGGGCAATCGGGGTATTTTTATCCGGATGCTGCGGGTAAAATGAATCCGGGAATTCCGACGCCGGAGCAGTTTTTAGGCTATGCGATTGGATCACAGCATACCCGGCATGATAAGATCGTAGAATATATCAAAGAACTGAGTAAAGTATCCGACAGGGTCAGTTACCGGATTATTGGAGAAACCTATGAACACCGGCAGCAGGTGATTGCCATTTTTACCTCCAAAACAAATCATGCTAAGCTGGAAGAAATTCGAAAAGCACATCTGGCAGGTCAATCAACTGGCAATACCGCGTCCATACCACTGGTTATCCACCTGGCGTATAATGTACATGGTAATGAACCTTCCAGCAGTGAAGCTGCCTTATTAACCGCTTATTATTTAGCAGCCAGTGAATCAGAAGAAACCCAAAAATGGTTGACGGATATGGTAATCCTGATGGATCCGAATATTAATCCGGATGGTCGCGACAGACATACGTTCTGGGCCAATATGCATAAAGCAGATCCGGCGGTGGCTGATCCGGCAGACAGAGAACATAATGAAATATGGCCAGGCGGCAGGTTTAATCATTATTGGTTTGATCTGAACCGGGACTGGTTCCTGGGTACTTTTCCGGAAACCAGGAACCGGATTAAATTCTTTCATGAATGGAGACCTTATGTACAAACAGACCATCATGAGCAAGGCACGAACGCCACACATTATTTTGATCCGGGTAAATACAGCAGTAATAATCCGGTTGTGCCCGATTATCTATACAATACCATCTATCCAAAATTCGGCGAGTATTTTGCCGATGCCATGAATAAGATTGGGTCGATGTATTTTACCAAAGAATCTTACGATAAACTTTATCCGGGTTATGGCAGCAGCTATATCAATTTTTACGGAGGGGCAGGATTTCTATTCGAACAGGCCAGTAGCCGGGGCTTAGTGCAGGAAACCACTACTATCCCACTCAGTTTTGCGTTTACGATTCGCAATCATTTTACCATGTCATTGGCCACCATCCGGGCTTCACTTGCTGAAAAAGCTTCTTTGCTAAAAATGCGGAAAGAGTTTTTCAAATCTGCGAATGAGCAGGCCAAAAAAAGTGCGATCAAAGCTTATGTTTTCGGAGATCCAAAAGATGAAACACGTACCCGTGCTTTTATCAGCATGTTATTGATGCACGAAATTGAAGTGTATGAAAATGATCAAAACAAATCCGTAGAGGGAAAGAAATTTGAATCAGGCAAAACCTATATAGTACCCATTGAACAGGATAACTATATCATGGTAAAAACCATATTTGAAAAAGCCATCCCGTATACTGATAGTACTTTTTATGATGCTTCTACCTGGAGCCTGATCCATTCTTATGGGTTGCCGTATGGTGAGATCAAAACCGCATTTTCAAAAGGGAGAAAGATCAGCTCATTAGCAGAAAGAGTGGTTCCGGAAGTAAAAACAACCAACGAAGCCTACCTTTTTGAACTTACTGATTACAATGCCCATAAAGCAATCTATGCTTTACAAAAAGGAGGTGCGATTGTACAAACCGCATTCAAGCCCTTTAGTATACAGATTGATGGAAAAGCGAAAAGTTTTGGATATGGTACGGTGGTGATTCCTGTACAAAGACAAATCCTGTCTGCTGATTCCCTGTATCGGTTAATTAAAAATACCAGCAAATCTTCTGAACTAACCATCTATGCTGCACTGACTGCTTTAAGTTCCGAAGGAATTGATTTAGGTAGTGGTCTTGTTCAAACCATCCCACCTGTTAAAGCAGCTATGCTGATTGGTACAGGAGTTGCAGCCAGCGAAGCAGGTGAAATATGGCATTTGCTGGATGAACGTTTACAATTACCCATCACCAAAATTGACCTGCTTACCTTGGGCAGGGTTAAATTAGACAGGTATAATACTTTGGTTATGGTATCTGGTAATTATGGACTGATTGATAAAGCCACTACCGACAGAATCAAAGCCTGGGTACAGAATGGCGGCACATTGATCACATTGAAAACAGGAACGGAATGGGCCATCAAACAGGGAATGAGTAAAGAAAAAATTATTCCGATAATGGATTCAGTCAAAGCCGGTTTAACCACCAGAATCAATTTTGATCTGGCATCTGACAATGAAGGGGCAAAAAGTTTGGGTGGTTCTATTTTTCAGGTTGATCTTGATACAACCCATCCGGTAGGGTTCGGATTTACCACCAGAAAAATTTCTGTTTACAGAAACGGACAAACTTATCTGGCACCCAGTAGCAATCCATATAGTACAGTTGCGCAATACACAGATACTCCTTTGATTGGCGGATACCTGCATCCCTTATCGGCTAAAAAAATCAAGAATTCTGCGGCGATTGTTGTGGCACAGGAAGGAGAAGGAAGGATTATTATGTTTACCGATGATCCCAATTTCAGAGGTGCCTGGTATGGAACCAATAAATTGTTTTTGAATGCTTTGTTCTTTGGCGGACTGATCAATGTTCCCAGAGTAAATTAAATATATGATACCCGTATTCATACTTTTTATTTGAATACACTGTTTTTATATAGACTTTGCTAGTTTGCCATACATAAGTATTGATTTATCTCTGTACACTTTAACTAAAACTATGCTTAAGAAAATTGCATTATTATTATCTGCAGTGATTGTTATTCTCATTGCAATTGTTCTTGTTAAAACCATTCAATTCAGCAAACCCATTCCTGTAAAAGAATCTCTGGCAATCCCTGCTTTACCAGATTCAGTGGTTTCGCATATGCAACAAGCTATCCATTTTAAAACGGTAAGCTTTGGCACAAATCTGCCGATAGATTCTGCAGCTTTCAAAGAATTCTGGCAATTCGTTGGCAAAAGTTATCCATTGGTTACAAAATCATTAACCCAACAATCCTTTCATGAATTCAGTCGCGTATTTAAATGGGAAGGAAAACATCCTGAATTAAAACCCTATGTTTTCATGGCCCATATAGATGTGGTGCCTATAGAAAAAGCAACAGAAAAACAATGGACCGTTCCTGCTTTCGGCGGAATACTCAAAAACGATCAGATATATGGACGTGGGGCCGCTGATGATAAGGCCTGTGTAATCAGTATACTGGAAACAGTAGAGAAATTATTGAAACAAGGGTTTCAACCCGAAAGGACGATCTACCTGAGTTTTGGACATGATGAAGAAATTGGCGGTCCACGTGGTGCCGGCACTATTGCCAATTGGTTCAAAGAAAATAAAATTCATCCTGAAGTAGTAATAGATGAAGGTGGTATGATTACCAAAGAGCATTTCCCCGAATTGAAAAGACCCATCGCACTGATTGGGGTTACCGAAAAAGGTTACATGTCATTTTTAGTAAGTGTTCAACTCGAGGGGGGGCATAGTTCTATGCCAGTTCCTGAAACTGCAATCGACATACTTTGCAAGGGACTCGTTAACCTTAGAAAAAAACAAATGCCCTATAAAATATTGCCGCCTTTACAAGAAATGCTGCAAAGAGTGGGGCCGGGTCTTTCTTTTGTGCAAAGAATGGCGATAGCTAATCAATGGCTATTCGAGCCCATACTGGTGAAAGGTCTGGAAAAAGACAAAGGCACGAATGCCATGCTGCGCACAACCATTGTTCCTACCATTTTGCAGGCGGGTATCAAAGACAATGTAATACCCGGACTGGCTACCGCAACTGTGAATACCCGGATTCTTCCCGGTCAGTCGATAGAAGAAGTAGAAGCATTTATAAAAAAACAAATGAACGATGATCGTATCGTGGTAAAAAGAACCGGACCCGCCAGCGAAGATGGACCTCCGGTTTCTATTGAAAGTGTTGCTTTTAAAAAAGTAGAAGCTGCCACTTATCAAGTAATGAAAGATGTGATCCCTACCCCATTTGTTATGATTGGGGGAACTGATTCAAAATATTTTCAACCCATTGCTGATGGCGTAATCAAATTCACGCCCGGTATCGACCCAAAAGGTTTTCATGGAGTTGATGAAAGAATCAATAAATCTGATTTGGCAAGGATGATGTTCTTTTATGAGTTGTTGATGAAAGATGCAGGGAGATAGGGAATGAATATCGAATAATGAATATCAAATAATCAATATCGAATAACGGATAATGAATGAATAGGTAGTTAATAGTTGTGCAACTGTTTAACTGTATAATTCCATCCTCAGATCCTGTACCCTTTTATCTTCCATATATTCATCAAATGTCATTAACCGATCGATGATACCCTTTGGCGTTAACTCGATTACGCGGTTGGCAACGGTTTGGATAAAAGTATGGTCATGGGAAGTGATTAACACCACACCCGGAAAAGTCTGACAGCCTTCATTGAAACTCTGGATACTTTCCAGATCCAGGTGATTAGTAGGTTGATCGAGGACTACCAAATTGGGGTTCTGTAACATCATACGACTTACCATACAACGCACTTTTTCTCCCCCACTCAATACATTTGTCTTCTTCTGAATATCATCCCCGCTAAATAACATTTTACCCAGAAAACCACGAATAAATGGTTCATCTGCATCAGTTACATGCGCAGGAACAAACTGACGTAACCAATCCATCAGGCTGAGTCCTTCCGTAAAAAACTCCTGGTTTTCCTGTGGCAGGTAAGCTTTGGTGATCGTGGTTCCCCATTCAAACTTCCCGGTATCTGCCTTCATCTTATCATTGATAATCTCAAAGAAATTCGTAACCGCCAATGGATCCCTGCTCAGGAAAGCGATCTTCTCGCCTTTATTAGTGCTGAAATTTACTTTGTCAAACAGTTTTCTTCCATTCACACTCTTACTCAGGTTCTCAACATTCAGAATCTGGTTACCCACTTCACGCAATGGCTGAAAAATAATACCAGGGTATTTACGGTTAGAAGGTTCTATCTCCTCAATCACCAGCTTCTCCAAAGCTTTCTTACGGGAAGTTGCCTGTTTGCTCTTTGAAGCATTGGCCGAGAATCGGGCAATGAAATCAAGCAGGTCTTTTCTTTTATCTTCATTCTTTTTATTCTTATCACTGATCTGCCTGCTGATCAATTGAGAGGACTCGTACCAGAAAGTATAGTTACCTGTAAATGTTTTGATCTTTGAACGATCCACATCCGCCACATGCGTACAAATGGTATCTAAAAAGTGACGATCGTGACTTACCACCAACACTATATTTTCATAGTCAGCCAGAAAATTCTCCAGCCAGCCGATGGTTTCAATATCCAATCCATTGGTAGGCTCATCCAACAATAAAATATCGGGGTTACCAAACAGGGCCTGTGCCAATAATACCCTTACTTTAAACGTACTGGGTATATCTTTCATCAAACTCTGGTGCATTTCTTCTTTTACACCCAAACTGCTTAATAAGCTTCCGGCATTGCTTTCTGCTTCGTAACCGCCCATCTCCCCAAATTCTCCTTCCAGCTCACCTGCTTTCATCCCGTCCTCTTCTGTAAAATCTGCTTTGGCATAAATCGCATCACGCTCATGCATCACATCCCATAAACGTTTATGTCCCATTAACACGGTATTCAATACTGTGCATTCATCAAACTCAAACTGGTTCTGCTTCAGCACGGCCATACGCTCGCCGGGAGTAATTTCAACCGTTCCTTTATTGGGTTCTATTTCACCGCTCAGAATCTTTAAAAATGTTGATTTTCCGGCACCATTTGCCCCAATCACACCATAACAATTCCCTTTAATGAAATTGATATTTACCTCATCAAACAATACCCTTTTGCCATATGCCAGGGTGATATTTCTTGCACTGATCATTTTTTTTGCGCTATTTTTCGGCGGCAAAAGTAAGGTTTCGTAACGGATTTGAGGGTAAGATGTTGAAAACAGTTACGGTGAATAATTGAGCTGAAACACATTTAAATAATTAAATTTAATCCTCATACAACCAAAAAATTCCCTCCGCTGAGAACCGGGAGGCAGAGGTTTCGCAGAGAACTGAACTATTTCAAAAAATACCTGTTACATCCATTTTTCGACATAACCAAAACCTACACTATGCTATCAAAGCGCAACCATTTCCTTAGCCTATTATTGATTGGTGCCATTTTATCCGGCTGCCAGACAACCCAGAAAGACACCCGACTGGAAAAAGCTTCCCGTGAAAATAAGAATGGCTGGATCTATGTGCACCTGGAAGGCTCGCCTGCTACCATCGGTTACCAGCATGGTTTTTTATTGGCAAATGATATTGATACTTCTGTTCAGGCAGTAAAACACCTGCTTACGCATGAAACCAAAAAAGACTGGAATTTTTACAGGAGCGCTGCCAAAAATTTTCTATGGAATAAGCTGGACCGTGAATACAAGGATGAAATCAATGGAATTGTGGAAGGTCTGCAGGCAAAACACCTGAATTATGATAGTCTGGATATCACAGCCTATAATGCATTGGAAGAACTGGCTTACTATTATGTTCCACAGGTACAGGAAAAAGAAAAAGCAGGTACGGGCCTAAACAAAGCACCTGGTAATTGCAGTGCATTTATTG
Source organism: uncultured Bacteroidota bacterium (assembly GCA_903926855.1). Taxonomy (GTDB): domain Bacteria; phylum Bacteroidota; class Bacteroidia; order Chitinophagales; family Chitinophagaceae; genus Sediminibacterium. The sequence continues at coordinate 14,307 of CAIYKV010000229.1, forward strand.
CTACTGGCAGTTATACCAGTGATGGAAAAATCGTGATCGGGCATAATAACTGGACCTCCTATATAACCGGTCAACACTGGAATGTAATCGCAGATATCGTTCCACAAAAAGGGAATCATATTTTGATGGATTGTATGCCCGGTTTTATTCATAGTGGGGATGATTTTCTCATTACGGCCAATGGATTGCTGATTACAGAAACGACCATTACACAGTTCATAGGGTTTGATACCACAGCCGTTCCTGAATTTGTTCGTGCCAGAAAAGCAGCGCAGTACAGCAATAGTATTGATGATGTGATCAAATACTTTACAGAGGGTAATAACGGGGGTTATGCCAATGACTGGCTGATTGGTGATACCAAAACCAATGAAGTAGCTAAGCTGGAATTGGGTCTGAAAAATACAATTGTTTGGCGCTCAAAAGACACTGCCATGATCGGCTCCAATTTCCCCAGCGATCCCAAGCTAATCAAAGAAGAAACCACGTTTAACGTAAACGACAAAACCAGTTCTCCCAATGCCCGCAAATTGCGTATGGAGCAACTGGTATTGGTTGATTTGAAAGGCAAATTAAATATTGAAACGGGTAAGCAGGTAGAAGGGGATCATGTGGATGCATTACAAAGTAAAAATGCCAATAACCGTTGCGTAATCTGCGGACATATCGATGAAGATGCGAAAGGATGTGCTGAATGGGATCTCCCGGCCTATTATCCCATGGGAGCCGTACAGGGAAAAGTAACTACAGCCGACCTGGCCAAAAACATGCAATTATGGGCACATATGGGTCACCCATGCGGACAAGACTTTATCGGCGAAAAATTTTACAAAGCCCACCCCGAATTTGAATGGCAATCCAAGTACCTGAAGAACATGCTCTCTTATCCATGGACTTTGTTTGAAGCAAAAAAATGAGTAGAAAGTCAAAAGGGAAAAGTTAAAAATCAAAAGGCAAAATTCAAAAAATGATTTTGTGCATCCTCTGAATTTTACCTTTTGATTTTTGCTTTAATATTGCCTTTTGATTTTTTGGCTTTTGGCTTTTGGCTTTTGGCTTTTGGTTTTTGGTTTTTGGTTTTTGGTTTTTGGCTTTTGACTTTTGACTTTTGACTTTTGGCTTTTGACTTTTGGCTTTTGGCTTTTAGCTTTTGACTTTTGACTTTTAATCTACCATTCCGCTCTGGCACTCGGAGACTCCTCAAGGGAACTAAATTCTCCTGCCTGATATTTATAATAAGCGGTAATGGCAATCATGGCGGCATTATCGGTACAGTATTCAAATTTGGGAATATAGGTTTTCCAGCCTTCCTTCTCACCCATTTGCTGCAAACCTGCTCTTAATCCACTATTGGCGCTAACACCACCGGCGATACAAACGTTTTTTATACCGGTTTCTGTAACCGCTTTTTTCAATTTTTTGAGTAGTATCTGTATAATGGTATTTTGAACTGATGCACAAAGATCATTGCGGTTCGCTTCAATAAAACCCTGTTCTTGTTTCTGTAAAAAATAAAGCACGGAAGTCTTTAAGCCACTAAATGAAAAATTCAATTCAGGTATTTGGGGTTCCGCAAATTTGAATCGCATTGGGTCGCCTTCTTTGGCATATTTATCAACCAATGGTCCACCCGGATAAGGGAGTCCCAGTAATTTCGCAGTTTTATCAAAAGCTTCACCCGCCGCATCATCAATGGTTTCACCAATCACTTTCAAATCTAATGGAGAACGGGCCAAAACAATTTGTGTATGTCCGCCACTAACCGTTAAACATAAGAATGGAAATGCAGGCCTATCCTCCGGTATCAGGTTAGCCAACACATGCGCCTGCATATGGTGCACGGCTATCAAAGGTTTATCAAGCGATAAAGCCAAAGACTTCGCAAACTGCGCTCCCACCAAAAGACTTCCAATCAGTCCCGGTGACTGTGTATACGCAATGGCATTGATTGTTGCGAGTTGCGGGTTATGGGTTAAGGGTTTTGAGTTACGGGTTGCGTATTCAGGAAAAGCGATATCCAGAGCAGCGCTAACAACAGGCACAATATTCTGCATATGCGCCCTGCTCGCCAATTCCGGCACTACCCCCCCATACCGCTCATGAATGGTTTGATTGGCTATACAATTCGATAAAATTCTCCCATCCACACAAACCGATGCCGAAGTCTCATCACAAGAAGATTCTATTGCTAAAATAGAGATTGACAAATTACAAAAATTAACTGCTGATTAATTAGGTGATCAAATTCTTACATATTCGTTCCGCACAAAATAATTTTCAAATTTTCAAATTCACAAATTTTCAAATTACTTAGTCCTAATCGCCACCACCGGATCCATCCTCGCGGCAATAGAAGCAGGTATAATCCCCGAAACAATACCCAATATGATACAAATACTCAAGGCAAGACCAATTATATTACCTGCAATAAAAATCGGGAAGGGTAATACGGTACTGAGTACAAGCGATAATAATCCCACAAGACCCAGACCTATCAATCCGCCTATAATGCATAAAAAGGCACTTTCTATCAAAAATTCAGTAAGTATGGTTCGTTTTTTGGCGCCCAGGGCTTTTTTAAGACCTATCTGACTGGTTCTTTCCCTTACTGTCACAAACATAATATTGGCTACTCCAAATGCGCCCACAATCAGACTTAGACCCGCAATCGCCCATCCGCCTGCACTTACCTGGCCAAAGAATCCTTTCACCTGTTCGCTAAACATGGCCACATCATTACAGGAAAAATTATCTTCCGCAACGGGACTCAGTCTTCTTACCTGTCGCATCACCCCAACCAATTCATCCTGCAAAGCAGCAGATGGAATATTGGGTTTGCCCTGGACCATGATAAAGGGACTGCTATTATCCGGATTATAAATACTGGCAAAATACTGGTAAGAAACAATAACAGCTTTATCATAGTCAAATCCCCCCACAAAACTTTGACCCTGTTTTTTGATCACTCCCACTACAATCAATCTTTTGCCACTATAGGTAATTTCTGATCCTACTGCTTTTTCGGGGTTATCGAATAATTCATCTGCTACGGTGTATCCAATGATGGCGGTAGGGGTTCCTCGAAGAAACTCTGATTCGTTCAGGTATCGACCGTGTTCGATATCGATGGTTTGTATGGTATTGAATTCTTCGGATACTCCATACATATTTACACTACTCAATACATTATCCTTATAATCAATATTCACAGTATTGGACACAAAAATTGCCGCATTTGCAGCCATTTGGCTTTTGGTTTTTATAAAGCGCATTTCCTCGATCTTCATAGGTGGACGCTTCATATATTTCCACCATGGGTAATCGTTACCTCCGCCATAGTTCCATTTATCAACATAAATTGTATTGTTACCGAAAGACTTGATATCATTCTGCACTTTCCTTTCCAGACTGTCAACGGTTGCCAATACACCTATGATACAGAAGATACCGATGGTGATCCCAAAAAGAGAGAGGAAAGTCCGCAATTTGTTTACCCAAAGCTCCTGAACCGCCATGCGGAAACTATTCCATAATATGCTTAATAGTTTTAACATGGTTCAAATGTAAGAGAGCTTGGGCTTAGACGGAAGTATTTTTATGTAAACGGTAGCATCTGCTGTTCAGGAATCCAACCGATTCCTGAACAGTAAACTCAACAACCGAACTTTTTAGTATGATTTTCGTCATATAAATTAGATTGTAAAGCTTGCATAGGAATAAAATGATGACAAAAAATTTTTTGGTTTAGAGTATAGCATTGCTTCCTGTGCTATTTTTGCAGCGATTTCTTCAAATACAAACTTGCACTATGACCTGGAAACAAGTCTTCACTTCATCGGTAGGAAAGAAACTGGTGATGGCATTTACCGGCATTTTTCTGATACTTTTTCTGATAGTTCATGCTGGACTGAACGCCTGTATCTGGGCCAACGACGGTGGTGAGATGTTCAATAAAGGGGCACATTTCATGGGTGCCAACTGGGTTCCCCGCCTGCTGGAGATTGGATTGTTTGCTGGCCTGATCCTGCATATTATCCAGGGGCTGATGCTGGAATTCAGTAACCGTGGTAAAAAAGCAATTGGCTATGCTGTAAGCTATAGCAAAGGCAGTAAATGGTATAGCAGAAGTATGGGCTTATTGGGAACCCTGGTACTGTTGTTCCTTGTATTGCACCTCTATCATTTCTGGTTACCCAACCGTTCGCACCAGGGTTTCTTACTGGGTGAAGAGATTAACCTATACGAAAAAATGAAATTAGAATTCAGTGAATTATGGGTGGTAATTGTTTATGCCGTGGGTTGCCTTTCTTTAGGTTATCACCTGGCACACGGTTTTCAGAGCGCATTCCGCACTTTGGGAGTACACAACAAACGCTATAATGTATTGATTACTTCTATCGGATATGGTTTTTCCATCTTTATCCCATTGGCATTTGCTATGATGCCTGTGAGTTTTTATTTAGGATGGATTGGGTGATAATTCATAATTAACAATTAATAATTAGTAATTACTGATTATCATAGAAAACAAGAATCGGGAACAAAACTCAAATCTTCAAACTTCTCATATGTTAGATGCAAAAATTCCGGCAGGTCCTTTGGATGATAAATGGACAGAGTATAAGGGTCATTGTAAACTGGTAAATCCTGCCAATAAGCGCAAATTAGAAGTGATTATTGTGGGTACAGGTTTGGCCGGTGCTTCTGCCGCTGCTTCATTGGGTGAATTGGGATATAAGGTGAAAGCATTTTGTTTTCAGGATTCTCCCCGTCGTGCACACTCTATCGCCGCTCAGGGTGGTATCAATGCTGCCAAAAATTATCAGAATGATGGAGATAGTGTATTCCGTCTTTTTTATGATACCATTAAAGGGGGTGATTACCGCGCACGTGAATCCAATGTGCATCGTTTGGCTGAAGTGAGTGCCAATATTATCGACCAGTGCGTGGCACAAGGTGTTCCTTTTGCCCGTGAATATGGTGGATTATTGAGTAACCGTTCTTTTGGCGGTACACAGGTGCAAAGAACTTTTTATGCTGCCGGACAAACCGGTCAGCAGTTATTAATAGGTGCTTACCAGGCCCTCGAGCGCCAGGTAGCATTGGGTAATGTGAAAATGTATAGTCGCCATGAAATGCTCGAAATCGTTAAGATTGACGGAAAAGCCAGAGGTATCATTGCACGCGACCTGGTAAGTGGTAAACTGGAAAGACATTTTGGTCATGCCGTATTACTTTGTTCCGGCGGTTATGGTAATGTATTTTACCTGTCAACCAATGCCATGGGCAGTAATGTTACCGCAATCTGGAAAGCACATAAACAAGGGGCTGCATTTGCCAACCCTTGTTTTACACAGATACACCCTACCTGTATACCGGTAAGCGGCGATCACCAGTCCAAACTGACCCTGATGTCAGAATCCCTGCGTAATGATGGCCGGATCTGGGTGCCATTGAAAAAAGGAGATAACAGAAAAGCAAGTGAAATACCGGAAGAGGAAAGAGATTATTACCTGGAAAGAAGATACCCTGCATTTGGTAACCTCGTTCCCCGCGATGTAGCATCCAGAGCCGCTAAAGAAAGATGTGATGAAGGATTTGGAGTAGGTACCAGCAAACAGGCCGTTTACTTAGATTTCGGAGCTGCTATTATCCGTTATGGAAAAATAGAAGCGGGTAAAGAAGGAAATGACCATGCTGCTGAAGAAGAAATCATTACGCTCGGTAAAGAAGTCGTAAAAGAAAAATACGGTAACCTTTTCGATATGTATGAAAAGATCACCGGCGAAAATCCTTACGAAGTTCCAATGCGCATCTACCCTGCCGTACACTATACCATGGGCGGATTATGGGTGGATTATGAATTACAAACCACAGTACCCGGTTTATATTCTCTGGGTGAAGCCAATTTCTCTGACCATGGAGCTAACCGCTTAGGTGCTTCGGCTTTGATGCAGGGACTGGCAGATGGCTATTTTGTGATTCCTTATACCATTGGTAATTACCTGGCCGATGAGATCTACAATAAAGCCATCGAAACATCCCATCCTGCATTTGAAGAAACAGAGAAAATAGTAGCTGACCGTATCAATACCCTGATGAATATTAAAGGAGCCAAAACAGCGGAAAGTTTTCATAAACGTTTGGGAAAGATCATGTGGGATAAATGCGGAATGGCCAGGAATGCAAAAGGACTGGAAGAAGCCATTGCAGAAATTCAGGCTTTGAAAAAAGAATTCTGGAGCGATGTTAAGATTCCAGGAATCATTGAAGAGATGAATCCTGAACTGGATAAAGCCAATCGGGTAGCCGATTTGATTGAACTGGGCGAACTCATGTGTAAAGATGCCCTTAACCGCAACGAAAGCTGCGGCGGACATTTCAGAGAAGAATACCAAACACCGGATGGAGAAGCCTTACGTGATGATGTTAACTATATGTATGTAGCCGCCTGGGAATACAAAGGCGATCATAACTGGGAGCTGCATAAAGAACCCCTGGTATATGATGTAATCAAACCGACGCAGAGGAATTATAAGTAGTTGTGGCGAGTATTTACCGCAAAGCAATTTGAAAATTTGAAAATGTGGTAATTTGAAAATTGGTTTTTACATACCAAAATTTCAAATTATGAGGAATGATCGGGAGAATATCATTGTGGTTAAGTCGGTGAATTTTTCGTTAGCATTGATTACGTATTGTGAAGTTCTTGAACAGGAAAGAAAATTTGTGATAGGCAAACAGCTTCTGCGCTCAGGCACCTCAATTGGGGCCAATATTTTTGAAGCACAGAATGCTGAAAGCAGGAATGATTTTATTCACAAAATGAAGATAGCCGCCAAAGAAGCCAGCGAATCTTTGTACTGGTTACTATTATGTGAAAAAAGTCAATCATATCCTTACGATAAGCAATTAAAAAATAATCTCGAAGAGATTATCAAAATCCTATCCCGGATCATTGCTTCATCAAAAAGGTAAAGCATTTTCAAATTTTCAAATTTTCAAATTTTCAAATTAATATATGCAACACCACGAAATGAATCTAAACCTCAAAGTTTGGAGACAAAAAAACAAAGACAGCAAAGGGGAATTCAAACTGTATCGTGTGGAGAAGATTTCTACGGAAATGAGCTTTCTCGAAATGTTTGATGTGTTGAATGAGCAGTTGATCCGCGACGGGGATGATCCAATTACGTTTGACCATGACTGTCGCGAGGGTATCTGTGGCGCCTGCTCGATGTATATTAATGGAAAGCCGCATGGCCCATGGCAGGCCAATACAACCTGTCAGTTGCATATGCGTGCGTTTAAGGATGGGGATACCATTGTGGTAGAACCCTGGAGAGCAAATTCCTTTCCGGTAATCAAAGATTTGATGGTAGATCGTTCTGCTTTTGACAGGATCATCCAGGCCGGTGGTTTTATTAGTGTGAATACTGGGAATGCTGTAGATGGTAATTCTCTTCCGGTAGCTAAAGATGATGCAGATGCTTCCTTTGCAGCGGCTATGTGTATTGGGTGCGGTGCCTGTGTAGCTGCTTGTAAGAATAGTAGTGCCATGCTTTTCCTGAGTGCCAAGGTTTCACATCTGGCTTTATTACCTCAGGGGCATCCAGAGCGTAAAACAAGGGTTATGAATATGGTGGCGCAAATGGATAAAGAGGGTTTTGGTGCCTGTACCAATACCGGTGCTTGTGAAGCTACCTGTCCGAAAGAGATTTCTATCAGTAATATAGCAAGACTGAACCTGGAATATTTATCTGCGGGGTTGACTGCTGATAAATAATTTTTTAACCGCTGAGAACAAGAGAGCGTGGAGTTGGCGCAGAGAAATCTCTGCGTAACGTCCGCGCTCTCTTGTTCTCAGCGGCGAATCCATCTTTACTCAGCAAGTTTCTTTTTCTTCAATACCAGGGCACTAATCAAAGACACCACCAATCCAACAGGCAATATCTCCATATAGGTAAGCAGGGCATTAATGAATGGATTCTTATACATCTGACTAAAACTCGCCATCTCGGCTGTTTTCTTTGCCAATTCCGCAGCGCTCGCCCCACTGGCTTTTAGTTTCTCCAAAACATGGGCACTGTATTGTTCCGCAAAATCAGTCAGAAAATAATAATAATCAAAGAGCCAGCTAATCACATAAATCGTGGAAGTAATCAGGGTAATAAAGAACCCGATCTTAAATGCTTTCCCAAAACTGATTACTCCGCCGTCATGCCCATCGCGCACATTTTTTACCCCCACAAATATGAGAGAGAAAGCCAGGATCATGGCGGTATATCCATAGATCGCACCATGGTCAAAATTGCCTCCTTTTAAAGTAATGGCCGTGGTAATGATAAACATGACCGTAGTGATCAGACCACCAATAATTCCACAAACAAGAATGTTTTTTTTCATGTGTACAGGTTTTGGTTTGAGAAATAAAAATAGCCGTTCCGACTGTCCGATGGGTCATACTTTAGTATGATTTTACGAATCCGGAGTTGAAATCACCATAAAGTATGAAAATTCAGGGGATCAGTCTAAGCCTTTTTGCTTTTTCAACCGCCTGGGTACGGCGGCTTACATCCAGTTTCTCAAAAATCCGGGAGGAATGTGTTTTGATGGTATTGAGTGAAACAAACAGGCGATTGCCAATTTCCTCATTACTCAAACCCTGGGCCATCAGTTCCAATACTTCCAGCTCGCGCTTACTGATACCCAGATGGGCAATTTCTGTTTCATCGGGTACAAAGCCTAAACTACTATCAGGGTACACCGTTTTTTCTACAATGATGGTTTCTTTTTGGGGACGGGTTAATTTGCGGGCCAGCCAGATACCCAATAAAGTAAACATGAGTGCAATGGCACCTACATACAATTCCATGGCATGATCATAGATCACAAAACGAAGTTCCAGCCATTTTAAGATAAACAGCAATACGGCCAGGGATAGACCATAGCCTAATACCGCTTTATTTTTTGACAGAAACCTGCGTATCATCATTCTGCAAATTAACCTCTTTACCTTTACTGCCCATGTCGAATACTTATTTTCGTTTCAAACAATTTACCGTTCACCAGGAAGAGTGTGCCATGAAAGTATGCACCGATGCCTGTTTGTTTGGGGCATGGGTGGCGGAAGGGATAACTAAATGGGGGTTACCTGTAAACCATATCCTCGATATCGGTACCGGAACCGGCTTACTCAGTCTGATGCTGGCACAGAAAACACAGGCAAGGATAGATGCCGTAGAACTGGATGAAAAAGCAGCTGCGCAAGCTGGAGATAATTTTGAGGATACAGAATGGAAAAACCAGCTTCAGGTAATTCAGGCGGATATACGTACCGTGCACCTGGGTAGAAAATATAATTTTATCCTATCGAATCCACCGTTTTTTGAGAATGACCTGAAAAGTGAAAACGAGCAAAGAAACCTGGCCCTGCATAGTAAAGAACTTAGCTTTCCTGAATTATTGAATATGATAAAAAATCTACTGAATGAAAACGGAAAGTTTGCACTGCTATTACCTGCACATCGTAAAGATGGGTTCATCCAACTAGCCAACGAACAAGGTTTTTATCCTGAAGAAATTCTGATGGTAAAACAAACACCGGTTCATGCATTTTTCCGTGCCATGGTATTATTTTCAGGAACAGGACTGGCTACCAGGTACCAAGAAATGGTGATCCGCGAAAACGATCAATATTCGAATGAGTTTACACAACTCCTGCAAGAATATTATTTACACCTATAACGAAAACTTTTACCTAATCAAACTCAAACCTTGCCCTGGTGCCTTAGTGTGAGAATTCATTTCACCCAAAGGCAGGGTTTAGGTGTTTTATTTTTTGGCGTATTCCGCTAAATAGGAGAATGAGGGAGTGAGTTCCCCCTTATCTAATATGGTTGCCCGCTCAATCGTTGGCGAGCCTCCTTTTCGGATATCATCCAGGATATATTTGATCAACTGCTCCCCAAAATATCTACTCGCATCCCTGGGCAATTCATTCGGCAGGTTGCCAACGGCCATGATATCCACAGACCCATCAATATAGGGTGCTGTTTTTTCTCCTTTGATTCTATCAACCCCGTAAACAGGCGCATCCATTGATCCATCCCCCAGGTTACAGGGAATACTACCGCCCCTGTCATCTGAAATATCCGCAATCGTCCGAATCCGGAAATCAGCAGATGCCAGATCCGGCCATTCAAACAACCGCGGGATCATGTTATCCCAATAGATCCCATTCATTAAAATATCCGTATGCGGATAATATTCATGAAACCTGCATGCATATTCATCTGCATGCAAATGAAAATCTTCCCGGTTATATTTTCCAGTTTGCTTATGCAGGTATAGATCATTCCCTTTTAAATGCACATATACCGGGTAATCGAAATTACGTGCAGTATATTCATCCGGCTCCACTTCCTGCACATCCATCAGGTTCATAATTTCCAGAATACCATGCGCCACTCTACCACTTCCTGTAACCGCAATCTTTACAGGTGGCAGTTTCAAACCAAAATACGTATGTATCAGTTCCCGGTAATCCTTTACTTCCGATACCCTCCCCAAATGATACGCTCCTGTACGGTTTCCATAGGCCATAATACCATTATGCCCCCCTACAATCCCCGCAAAAAAGCCAAACCCGATGATTCGTTGACCATCATTATGCTCCATACATTCATAATCGATCAGGGTATTTCTATTTTCTATCAAGGCATGAAACAGATCCCGGTTATACGGCTGCATTTTGCGGGTATGGGAAAAGAATAGATATCTTTTATCTGCTACTAATGCATTGATCGGTACTTCTTTAATCCCAACCAATAGATTACAGGTAGTAAGATCTTCCGAAACGGTAATCCCGGCCTGTACATACTCTTCATCCGAAAAGCAACGGTGAGGAGAACTTTGCACAATAATCTGCACATCCGCAAAATGCCTGACCAGCCATTTACACTGTGCCGGCGTCAGCGCCACCCGGTTATCCGCCGGAATTTTTCCCTCTCTAATCAGTCCGATGACAAGCATTGCTGTACTTTTATACAAAGTAACGGAATTGGGTTGGCGAATTGCGATCGTGTTACGGGTTTCTGGTTACCAGTTACGCATTAGCCAAGATTTACCCAATGACCAATGACTACTTACCAATGAGTTTTATTATGAATTACTTCGAACTATACAACCTCCCTATCACCCTTCATCCTGATCCCGAATTGGTGAAAAAGAATTTTTATGCGCTAAGCAGAAAATACCACCCGGATTTTTATACCCACCTGTCGGATGAGGAACAGGCTGATGCATTGGAGAAATCATCCATGGTAAACCAGGCGTATCGGGTATTACAGCACCCGGATGAAACCATCAAATATGTGCTGCAATTAAAGGGTTTGCAGGAAGAGGAGGAAAAATACCAGCTTTCTCCCGATTTTCTGATGGAAGTGATGGATCTGAATGAACAGGCCCTGGATGTATCGGATGAGGCAGATATGGAAAGACTGGACAAAACCATCGCTGATTTCATCAAACAGCTCTATACGCCTGTAGAACCCATTATCCTGCACTACCAGGATGGGGTTACTACCGAAAAAGAACTTCTACAGGTAAAAGAATACTATTACCGTAAAAAATACCTCGACAGGATTTTGGCGGGTTTGAAGTGATACTGTAATATTGCAACCCATTGAAGGTTTGGGGTTTTTTGTTTGGAGTTTGGCGTTAGATCAACCCCAAACTCCAAACCTCTAACACCAAACCTATCAGCCCAGATGGCGGAATTGGTAGACGCGCTAGACTCAAAATCTGGTTATCGCAAGGTAGTGCAGGTTCGATTCCTGTTCTGGGCACTTTAGGAAGCCTGCAACTAATTGTAAATCAATTTATTGTAGGCTTTTTTATTTCTTTAAGGTACAATAGAGGTACATTAAATGTTATTTTCCCTGCCTTATAGCCAATTTCTTTAGGTAAATTATGCTTATTCTTTTTCTACCCTTATTTCAAATTCCTGAATACTTTTAATCAAAAAACCGAATATGGAAAAGGAAATATGCTGCCCTAAATGCGGATCAACCCAGCTATCTGCCAACAAAAAAGGATTTAGCGGCAAAAAAGCCGTTGCTGGGGGCATTCTGACGGGTGGTATTGGCTTATTAGCCGGAACCATTGGAAGCAATAAAATAATAATTACTTGCCTTTCATGCGGGAATCAATTTGCACCTGGCAAACCTGATCAAAATTTGAAAAAGGCTACACGTTTTCAGGATGCAGATACAAAAACCAAGATTTTAACGATTGCTATATTAGCTATACTGATTGGACTGATTATAAAGGGATGTTCCTAGAAACAGGCGTTTTGCAAAAAAAAACTATCCTTAAGTTTTTATGAAAAATAACTGATTTCCAGGAAG
>CAIYKV010000230.1 GCA_903926855.1 uncultured Bacteroidota bacterium
ACTGAAATTACTACCCATAATGCCCATGCCCTTGATTAGACCCAGGTTGGCAAACAGATTGGGATAGAAATATCCTGGACGCAGGTGAAGGATGTTTACATCCGTTAAAGCACTCAAAGCTTTTTCGGCTCTGAACAATCCACTTACAGGTCCACACCCCTCTTCCATATGTGCGCCAATACTACTTAAGTTCACTACATATTTAATGCCGGCAGCTTTGATCGCTTTTGCGTAATTCTCACCAATACCGCCAATGAATGCTTTCCAGTCGGCAGGATGATGATTAGGAGGAACCATTGTATATACGGCATCTGCCCCGGTAAATGTTTTGATCAGAAAATCAAGATCTTCCAAAGAACCAATTGCGGCTTTTGCGCCCGCATCTGCAAGTTCTTTGATATTTGATTCATTTCTACTGACCACCGTTACCTGATGACCTGATTGTAAAAGGGATAAAACCAACGGTTTTGAAATGTTACCGGCTGCTCCGGTGATTACGTACTGCATAGTGTTTAGTTTATGTTAAGTAATTGTTATTTGTATATACAAATGATTAAACAAAAAAATTTATACTTCCAGTTTATCGGCAACCCGGTTCATGTTTTTGATGAACTGTTTGCTTTCTTCCACGCCCAGTATCTCAACATATTTTTGATAAAATTCTTTTACGCATTGTTGTAAAAGCCCTTTCATTTCCCTTGCCTGTTTGGTAGGGTATACATTGGTTTGTTTGCCTTCCATATTTCTGATTACCAGCTTTTTTTCTTCCAATTTTTCCAATAAACGGGTAATGGTACTTGGGGAAAGCTGTAATTGTTCTGCGATCATTCCAGCCTGAATGCCAGGCTCTTCCAGTGCCAATAGCAATAAATAGGCATGACTGGGTGAGAGTTGGGTCTGCTTCCAGGTTTCATTGGCCAGTTTCTCTACTTTCCGGGCCAGGGCATTGGCCGTAAAATAGAGACAGTTACAATATTTGCTTTCGGAAGTTTTCATTAACAGGACAAAGATAAGGTGATTTCATTTGTATATACAAATAAATTTTATTCAAAAGCTTTGATCTGGTCTGAAAGCAGGATACTGGTGCCCGTTTTACCGGAATTGGCCAGGTGCAACATGGCTTTGGCTATCGCAGAAGCAGGCACTGATCTGTATTTTCTTAAGGGCCCTATTAAAAATGGGCTGATCAGGCTGAAAAGGATAATACCCATGGACTCACCCATTCTTTTTTCTGTTCGGTTACCAGTAATAAAGGAAGGCCTGAAAATGCCTAAACAGGAATATCCGATTTGCAGTAACTGCGATTCCATCTCGCCTTTCACGCGACTATAAAATATCGAAGAGCTCGCAGAAGCGCCCATAGCACTAACTACCATATATCTTTTAGAGCCTGCTTTGAATTGTATTTCGGCAATGCTGACCGGATAAATAAGATCTACTTTCTTGAAAGCCTCCTGGGTTTTGGCTTTTTTAATTGTGGTGCCCAGGCAGCAAAAAACATCCTCCGCCTCTACGGCTTCTTTAATTGTATCATAGTCAATGATTCTTTCCCGCAGTTTAGTATGCACAATACCAGTTGGCTTTCTTACATAGATGAATACGGTATCATATTCATCCGATTGCAATAACAGATCCAGTAAACAGCCACCTGTTAAGCCGGTAGCTCCGAGAAGCAAAGCAGATTTTGCAGCCATGTGTTTGTTTTCAGTAAAGGTATGATGAATACTATTTTGTAGTTTTGAATAGTATGTCAAATGTGAACCTAAACAGTCAGCCTGAAAACACGCACTCCGCCGATAAGGAGTTTGAAAATACGATCCGCCCCCGTGAGATCGATGATTTCTCGGGTCAGCCCCAGTTGATCGAAAACCTGCTGATTTTTATCAAAGCGGCCAAGCTTCGCGGAGAGGCTTTGGATCATATTTTATTTCATGGTCCGCCCGGCTTAGGTAAAACCACTTTGAGCCGTATTGTTGCCAATGAATTAGGCGTAAGTATCAAAGAAACCTCCGGACCGGTAATTGAGAAACCAGGCGACCTGGCCGGATTGCTTACTAATCTGCAGCCCAATGATGTTTTGTTTATTGATGAAATACATCGGTTAAGTACGGTAGTAGAAGAATATCTCTATGCAGCCATGGAAGATTTCAGGATTGATATTATGATTGATACTGGTCCGAATGCCCGTAGTATTCAAATTAACCTAAATCCCTTTACCCTGGTAGGTGCCACTACGCGGAGTGGTTTATTAACGGCTCCTTTATTATCGAGGTTTGGTATCAAATCGCGTTTGGAATATTATCATGCAGATGTATTGCAAAAGATCATAGAGCGGAGTGCCGCTATATTACAAACAGCCATTACCAAAGAAGCTTCTTTTGAAATTGCCCGGCGCAGTCGCGGTACTCCCCGTATTGCCAATAGCTTATTAAGAAGGGTACGCGATTTTGCCCAGGTGCTGAATGATGGTAAGATAGATATTGGTATTACCCAGCATTCATTAAAAGCATTGAATGTAGATGAGCATGGTCTGGATGAAATGGATAACCGAATATTGGCTGCCATCATTGATAAATTCAAAGGCGGGCCGGTGGGATTAACCACGATTGCTACTGCCGTAGGAGAAGAAGCCGGAACGATAGAAGAAGTGTATGAACCTTTTTTAATACAGGAAGGATTTTTGCAAAGAACGCCACGCGGACGTGAAGTAACCCTAAAAGCCTATAATCATCTTGGGAAAAATGCACCCAATACTGGGTTGCAGACGGGCTTGTTTAGCTAAATATTTAATACGGGAGCAAGCGTTATATAAGTTTACGCAGAGGTAGGCTCTGCGTAAACTCTGTTTCTCTGCTTCTCAGCGGTAAAAAAGACTAAGGCGCCACCAATCTAAATCCATTTCCATGGATATTCACGATCTCAATATTGGTATCGTCTTTCAGGTATTTACGCAGTTTGGCAATATATACATCCATACTACGACCATTGAAATAGGTGTCGCTACCCCATATTTTTTTCAATGCACGCTCTCTGGGTAATAAATCATTTTTATGCTCAGCCAGCATTTTCAGTAACTCATTCTCTTTGGGAGACAAGGTTTGTGTATGATCATCATGTTTCAGCTCACGGAGTTTGGGGTTAAAATGGTATCTGCCCAAATCAAACTCAATATTATCACTTATTCTGTTTTCTTCTTCGTTACGTTTCAGGATCGCTTTTATTTTCAATAAAAGCACTTCGCTGTCAAATGGTTTGGTAATATAATCATCCGCTCCCAGTTTATATCCCTGGATGATATCTTCTTTCATGGTTTTGGCACTCAGGAAAAACAAGGGTATATCCGGGTCTACATCGCGGATTTCTTCGGCCAATGTAAATCCGTCCATATTGGGCATCATAACATCTAACAGGCAGATATCAAATTTCTCACGTTGAAAAGCAGCCAGACCTAAACGGCCATCTCTTTCCAGTGTAATTTCATAGTCGTTCAGTTCCAGGTAATTTTTTAAAACCATCCCAAGATTTGTATCGTCTTCACACAATAGGATTTTGCTTTTTTTGTCTTCCATGGTGTTCTATATTTAACGTGAAATAAAGATAAAACTATGCCAATTCAATTCCCATTGGCGCAATCTTTTGTTAAAAAGGTTGACGGCAATCAGCAGGCAATCCATGCAGGATTGCTTTTTGATAGGCCGTTTTCATTGATTTCTAAGGTATAAGGTAATTCAAAAAGGGTAAAAAACTTTGGTTTATTTTGCAGAATATATATTGATAGAATTATGCTACTAACATCGGATAATAAGTTCAAAAAGCTGATTGTGATTGGGGACAGGGTGTTGATTCGCCCAACCAGACCGGATGCCCAGACTGCCAGTGGTTTATACCTGCCTCCCGGGGTTCAGGAAAAAGAGAAGGTACAGCAGGGCCATATTATCAAGACGGGTCCCGGTTATGCCATACCCATGGCTGTTGAGGAGGAATCCTGGAAACAGCAGGAGGAAAATATCAAGTACCTGCCTCTTCAGGCCAAAGAAGGGGATCTGGCTATTTTTCTGGTAAGTGCTGCTACAGAAGTGATGTACGAAGGAGAAAAATACTTTATTGCTCCGCAGTCGGCTATTTTATTACTGGAGAGAGAAGAGGAATTATAAAAAACTAAGTTATCTGAAAATGCGATCCAGTTCTGTTGAATGAAGTAATTGAATTTTCCATTCATTCTTTTCCTTCTTTAAAAATGCGCTTTCTAACCATCTCACGACACTGGTTTTACCTCCCATGGTGATGACGGCCTGGTTGGCATAATATATCCATGCACAATCTCCATTGATTTTGGAATCCAGGAAATCCAGGTGGTTAACACGGGTATATAAACCGGGCTTTGCAGGTAATGATTTAATTTTTAAATCGATGGTATCCAAATTCCAGATCTTACCGCTTTCCAGAATAATACAGGTAGGGGTACAAAAGCTTTTTACGGTTGTGATACTAAGTGTAGCCAGTCCGTCGAAAACACCTAATACCGCTCCATGAATTTTTTCTTCATCGGAAGAATTGGGTTTTTGCGCTTTTATGCCAGAAACGGATATTGAAAAAATGCAGATTAACAGTAAGTATTTCTTCATGATTTTCTTTTTCTAAAGATATTCCAAAATAGGATTTACTTGATTAGCTATTTTCTGAAAACTGCTTCGTTAATAAGGTAAATTTATTGATCAATCCATCAATTTTTTCCCGCTGTTTACGGATAGTTTTCGGCTTAATATAAAACCAATTAAAAGCAATCCAACCGGCTGTTATGCCATAACAAACCATACCCATGGGTAATTTCATACGCATAGTATATTCAATCATATACAGAAATAGACCTGTGGATAGCAAAATAAAATAAAGGTTTGTCATAATACCTTGTAAAAATTGCTGTTTTCTTTTCAGGGATAATAATTGTTGCAGGTAATCAGCACTACTCATTTCATAACTACTTTTTAATAATAGAGGAATCGACTGGTTATACGAAAACAAATAAGCGAGAATGGCTAATATAATCAATACAATTCCAGATTTGGTAGTGATGTATTCTGGCTGAAAATAATACCATATTAAAACAATGAATATAGCAACCAGCAGCAATAGAATATTGGCATAAACCAATTGTTTCAAATAAGTTCTCTTAAAAGAAGCTACTCTTTTGAACAGATCCTTTGTATCCGGAATACCGGTTTCCTGTTTCGCCCATAATTCTTTGAGATCTAAATTACTGTTCATGTTTTGTAAATTTTTGCGTTAATCTCTCTTTGATCCGATGAATACGCACTCTTACATTGGCTTCTGAGATTCCGACAATCTGGGCTATTTCTGCCTGTTTAATATCTTCCAGTTCCAGGGAAATGATTAATCGGTCTGTTTCAGCCAACTCAGCAATACATTGATAGAGAAAAGCGGTTTTATCTTCTATGGAAGGTTCAATGATTTCAGGAATTTCTGTCTGTATACCTAATCTGGGTATTCTCTTATTTCTTTCTACCTGACGAAGACAATGGTTAGAAGCAATTCTAAAGATCCAGGTACCTATACCTGAATCATTCCTGAATTTGGGTAACTGTTGCCAAACGGTAATAAATGTTTCTTGTGCAATATCCTTGGCCCAGTCGGCATCATTTACATAACCCAGACAAAGACGATAAATCTTTTGCCAATAAGTTTTATATATTTCATCGAATTGGATATCCATCTTATAAGCTAATAAAACTTTTTAATTGGGTTTCGTACCAATCTTTGTCATCATACATGATAAAATGTAACCCTTTTGTTGCAAAACGCATATCAACTGTTGTTGCATTTTTAAATTGCTCAGTAATAGCCGCTTTACTATTTACGAAATAAGACTCCAGTAAAACCAACGCCGGGCATTGAATCCGGGTTATTTTCTGTCTAAGGTCAGTATTCGAGAAATCACAATACATTTTTCCAAAAGTAGTACGATCCGATTTTACTGACCAATTGATTACCTGGGTCAGCTTAGAAGTATCCGCCAATAAACGAGGCATACTCATTTTTTGCATCTGGTAAAATTGTTCATCGGTTGCTGCTGTAAGTTGTGCAATCATAGCACTGCAATCATTATTTTCTTTTGAAACAAAAGCAGGATTTGATAAAGCGATCAAGCAGGGTAAAGCATCTACCACAACGATCCTGGAAATCAATTCTGGATAATCAGCCGCGAGTGCCATTGCTAAAGCTCCGCCCATACTATGCCCGATAATTACGGGTTTGCTGATCTTGTTTTCCTTTATATAGACTGCGATTGCTTTCTCCCAGCTTTCAAATGAGGCATTCGCCTGTGGGGCTACACCTGCAAAACCAGCCATTGTTAAAGTATAGCAAGTTGCTTTTTCTTCAAACAGGGCTTTTGTTTCTTTCCATACTTCGCCAGAACAGGCAAAACCCGGTATAAAAATGATCGATTGACGCCCTTTCCCGCTGATTTTTACTTCAAAGGGCTGACTTTTTTCCTGGGCATAATTTATATCTGATAGTAGTAATAAACTAAAAAGGATCGTAAAAAGAGCAGCTTTTTTCATGGTTGGGTTGATTTATTTGCTCTTTAGATACCCATCTGGCAAAAATGTTACAGAAGCCCGGAAAGAAATTTTGAAATGGTTTGTTTATCCGTTTGTGTTTTGGCCAGTGCCAGTGCTTTTTGAAAATTTTCAATAGCTTTTTGATTAACCAAATCATTGTAGAGTTCACCCAAAAGGGTAAAATAATAATGGTTATTGACTAACTGAAGTTTTTCTGCTTCCAGAATAGCGGCCCGCTTCCCTTTCACCTTTGAAAGTGCAAAAGTTCTGTTGAGTGCCGCAACCGGTGAGTATTCTAATTGGAGTAAATGATTGTATAGCTGTAAAATATTTCCCCATTTTTTCTGGGTATCATTTTTAATGGTATGCCAATAGGCAATACTTGCTTCGAGATGATATTTTGTAAGCAGGTTTCCCCTGGAAGACTGATTTAAATAATAGACACCTTTGGAAATTAATTCCTGGTCCCAAAGCGACTCATCCTGTTCCTGGTATAAAATAATTTCTCCATTATCCGATTTCCTGGATGGAAATCGGGATGCATGGAAACACATCAGTGATAGCAGCGCATTTACAGGCGTTGTATTCGTTTTTTCATTATTCAATAGCATGTATGCTAAGCGCATAGCTTCCAAACAAAGATCCTCTCTTAGTATTGTATCCTGTGTTTCTGAATAATAACCTTCATTAAATAGCAGGTAAATGGTTCTCAATACATTCTCGAGACGAGCGGGGATTTCAGAAGCGGGAGGAAACTCAATGGCAACTTTTTCCAGCCTTAATTTTTCTTTCGCGCGTAACAGTCTTTTATTGATGGTTTCCTTATTGCTTAAAAAAGCATTGGCAATTTCATCAATACCGAGCCCGCAAAGTATTCTTAGCGAAAGCCCGATTTGAGATTCTGTAGACAGGCTTGGATGACAAACCGCAAACAGCATTTGTAACTGACTATCCTCGATATTCTGGTTTGACAGATCAATTTCCGGTTCCTGACTTTCTGACTGACTTTTTATAAGTGAAACCGCGATTTTTTCCGAAAACAGTTTATTTCTTTTAATATAATTTCTTGCCTTATTTTTTGCAACAGTATATAACCATGCGGTAGGGTTTTCGGGAATCCCTTTATAGGTCCAGGTTTCCAGTGCGGCTAAAAAAGTTTCGCTGGCCAGGTCCTCGGCTATTTCAATATGTTCAATACCAAACAACTTACAAAGTACAGTGGTGATTTTTCTGAACTCTGTGCGAAACAAATGAGGTATCAGTTCTGGCTGGTTCATGCAAAGCCTCAAGAAGGCTTTTGGTTTAATGATTTTTAGCGATCTGTCTTATTTCTAAACTATTCCCTTCCCCTTGTAAAACCGGGCAACCTTTCGCAAATTCAACCGCTTCCTCAATGGTTTCTGCTTTCACCGTAATAAACCCCCCAATGGTTTCTTTAATATCACCAAAAGGGCCATTGATAACCGTTTTATCTGATTTTACAACGCGGGCATCATCAAAAGGCAGACCGGTACCGGATACAAATTTGTTTTGTGCAGCAATACTGCCAATCCAGTCCATGGTTTGTTTCATCCATTCCTGCATTTGTTCGGGCGAGGCTATTTTTTTGCCATCCTCATGTCGCATAATTAATACGAATTCGTTCATTTTTTTAAGTTTGTGTTTATAATCTTATGCTACCCTAGTAACAAATGAATGACAGGGAATGAGACATAGTAAAAAATATATAATATCAATGAGAGGTAATTGGATGGATTCCTTCACCCTATTTTCTGCATGATTCCCTCTTCATCAATGAGTAGTAATTGCTCACTTTGCAAAAATTCAAGAACCGTCCAAAGCTTTTCTTTGCTGATATGACTATATTGAACAAAAAGCTTATCCACACTTAGTTTTTTATGCAGCAATCCCATGATCTCTTTTTCCAGCAAACTAAACTCAGCTTCGGAAAGATGTTTTCTTTTATTGGCAAGACAGTTATCACAAATTCCACAGTCATGTAATTCTGGGTCTCCAAAATGAGCCGCTATAAACCGGCTTCTGCAAGTATTCTTCAGTTGAATATAGTCAAGCATTTTTTGTATCCCTGTTTCATACTGTTTTTTTCTTTGCAGATAATGATCCTGATCGATCAGCAGGTATTTAGCCGGGGCTCTATTGAGTAGATAGTGTATTTGAGGTGTTTCTTTTTGCGGCAGGTATTCGATAATATCATAGGCTTGTAATTGCAGTAAACCTTCTTTCACTTCGTCAACTGGTAAGCGGCATAGACGCGCAACTTGCTTTTCATAAATCGAAACCCGGTTATCAATAATTCCCTCATACGTTCTTAACAAGCATTTGATCAGGGGTTCCCATTTTGGGTTACTTACTTCAAACGAATACAATTCATCTTTCCCGGCATTAAAGCAAACCTGTGTGGGCAGGAAAATGTTTTCAGAAAAACTGATATGGCCTTCCTGTTCCAATACTTTCAGCGTATTGATTACCAGTAAACTATCCAATTTAAAATTGGCGATAAACCCGGCGAGATCAAAATCATAATAGTTGCCTTCTCCAATGCCAACGGGGACTTGCAAATAATCAGCAAGCGCCTGGTATATTTTCTTGATTTGCGGGATAGGAGGAAATCTTTTATCCGATAATTCTTGTAAACCGGCAAGATGTTCATGCTGGTATAATAATACAGCATAGGATTTTTTTCCATCTCTTCCTGCCCGACCGGCTTCCTGGTAATAACTTTCCAGACAATCGGTAAGATCATAATGAATCACCGTTCTTACATCAGGTTTATCAATACCCATCCCAAAAGCATTGGTACAAACCATTACCCGGATTTCATTTTGGATCCATGCCTGTTGTTTCTGGTTACGGATTTCCTGCGGTAATCCTGCGTGGTAAAAATCTGCGGCTATATTCTGCAGACAGAGTAGTTCAGCCAGTTCCTTGGTTTGTCTCCTGCTACTACAATACACAATACTGCTACCCGATACCCTGTTTAAAATCTCAAAGGCTTTATTGACTTTGCTGTCCACCTCAAAAACGCTATAGGATAGGTTAGCCCGTTCAAATGATTGCCTGAAAATATGCTGGTTATTGAATTTTAGTTTTGCAAGAATATCCTGTTGTACCAAGGGTGTGGCAGATGCTGTGAGCGCAATAATCGAAATGCCCGGTAATTCATTTCTCAATTCAGCAATACGCAGGTAAGAGGGTCTGAAATCATATCCCCATTGAGAAATACAATGTGCTTCATCTACCACCAACAAACTAATCTGTAATGCGGGAAGATACTCTTTGAACAAACGGGTTTGTAAACGCTCGGGTGATACATAGAGAAAACGCAGGTTACCTGTTGTAGCCTTTTCCAATAATTTAGTAACCTCATAATGGGTAAGTCCATTATACAATGCTGCTGCCGGAATATCTTTTTGTAGCAGACCATCAACCTGGTCACGCATTAAAGCAATTAATGGACTGATTACCAAACAAAGCCCGTTCTGTAATAAAGCGGGTACCTGAAAGCAGATGGATTTACCTCCGCCCGTAGGCAGGAGTGCCAACGTATCTTTTCCAGCAAGTACTGAATTAATGATCTCTTCCTGCATAGGCCGGAAGCTATCATAGTGCCAGTATTTTTGAAGAATGGATACAGGGGTTTGCATACTCAATTGGGTTTCGCGGAAATGCACAGATAATCCGCTTTTAATTATTGTGAAATTAAGTGGTAATCCTGATTTTGTAACCGTTTAAATGCCGGGTATTGATTACTTCGGTTTATGCGACTTTCTTGAAATTGAGTCTTAGAGAATTAATCGCCAATACTACATCACTGAAGCCCATCGATAAGGCAGCAAATGCAGGACTCAGATAACCCATGGCAGCAACCGGAATAGCGATGATATTATAGGCAAATGCCCAGAATAAATTTTCCTGGATGGTGATATAAGTATGTTTACCCAGGCCAAGTGCTAAGGGAAGATGCTGTAATCCATTATTCATTAATACCACATCAGCACTCTGCATCGCCAAATGAGAAGCGTCACTAACTGATATACCTACTGTAGCTTTAGCCAAAGCAGGTGCATCGTTAATACCATCCCCCACCATGGCCGTCGGCGCTTTTGTATTCAGGCTTTCTATTTTTTGTAATTTCTGTTCGGGTGTTTGTTCGGCATATACCTGGTCTATGCCTAATTGTCCGGCAACCTGTGCGCATTTTTCTTTTCTGTCCCCGCTTAATAAAATGGTTGTAAACCCTTTTGCTTTTAGCAAACGAATTACTTCATACGCTTCCGGTCTGATCTCATCAACCAGGTCAATCCAACCAATCAATTCTGCATTGCAGGTAATATAAATATTGTGTGTAGATTCTTTTGTAAGATTAGTTACAGATTGATAAGATCCGGCTGTATAGATATTCCCTTCTTTATCACTGGCTTTCATTCCCCAACCTTTTATTTCTTCGATCTTTGCCCAGCGGAGATCATCTTTACATTTCCAATTTTTGGAAATGGTTTTAGCCAATGGATGATTTGAATATTTTTCTAAGGAGAAGGCAATTCTTTTAAATGCTTCTTCCTGATTAGTGAATGCTGTATTTTTTTTAAAATCCGCTGTAATCTGGAATCCACTAATGCTAAATTCTCCTGTGGTTAACGTCCCTGTTTTATCAAATACAATCTGTTGGATGCTTTTGAATAACTCCAGGCTACGTGCATTTTTAAATAAAATGCCATTCTTTGCAGCCCTGCCTAGTCCCACGGCAATAGAAGCTGGTGTGGCCAGTCCCATAGCACAGGGGCAAGAAATAACCAACACAGCAATTCCCCTTAATAAACTGTTACTGAAAGATTCGTGTACTGCAAAGTAATTGATGAGAATGGTAATAATGGATAAGCTTACCACTACCGGTACGAATATGGCACTGATGCGGTCTGCCAATTGTTGAATGGGAGGCTTTTGTGATTGCGCTTCTTTTACCATTTGCAGAATATGCGATAACACGGTATTCTGTCCGGCAGCGGTTACATAAGCTTTTACCGTTCCGTTTTGAAGCAGACTTCCACCAATCAGTGTATCGGTCATCTTTTTATGTACCGGTAAACTTTCACCTGTAAAAATGGCTTCATTTACTTCTGCATCTCCCCATAGTATTTTGCAATCCGCAGGAACTGACTCGCCGGTTTTGATCAATAAGAGGTCGCCTGTTTTTAATACCTGGCTATCTACCTGAAAAATATGCTCCTCATGTTTATCGTCATAAGCGATCATATTGGCCATTGTTTTTTGAGAGACAGCTAATTTTCGTAAAGCTGCCTGTGTGGATTGCACAGATCTGTCTTCCATCCAGTTACCCAAAAAAACAAGTGTTAGGATCGTGGCCGCAGTTTCATAAAACATATACTGTGCTGCCTGATCTGTAAGCGTTCCATATAAGCTATACCCAAATGCTGCCGTAGCGCCTATCGCAATCAGTAAATTCATATTGGGTACACCTTTCAGAACACTTTTCAAAGCACTTCTTCCAAAATAATCCATACCCACGATAAATACCGGCAGGGTAAGAGAAAGTTGTACATAAGGATTCATGAGTACATGAATATGTATACCGGGTATCATATGCACCAGCAGTGGGGCAGTAAAAATGATACAGAATGTAAATCTCTGGAGATGGTTTTTAAAAATGCGTTTGTCCTGGTGGGTTGTATTTTTTTCCCCGGTAATTACATGATAACCCAGGGCTTCAATTCCTTTTTCAATTTCATTTGTAGGAATCGTATTATCCGATTCAAAACTCAGGTCGCCGCCAATAAAATTTACTTTTACCTGCTGCATACCTTTCCCTGTGAGATATTTATCTATCGTAAGAGCACAATTGGTGCAACTCATCCCTTCTATTTTCCAGTTCAGTTTTTCCATCAGCAATTCTCTATATGTCGATATTCTGAAAAATGGTAAAGCGGTTTCAGAAACTATAGTGAGTGCAAAGGTACTTAATGCCCTGTTGCCGGATTATCGAATTACGAAGTATCCGATTTGCGGAGGGTTGTATCTTTGTCAGATGGATGCAATCTTTACACTTAGCCAGTTACACCAGGTGGCCAGGGCCATATGGAAGGAGGGGAAGCAGAAAAAAATATGGGCTTTTCATGCACCTATGGGTGCGGGGAAAACCACGTTTATCCATGCTTTATGCGAGGAATTAGGCGTTGTTTCCGCGATCAGCAGCCCCACTTTTGCCATAATCAATGAATATAAAAGCAAAGAAGCGGGTGCCATCTATCATATGGATTGGTACAGACTGAAGAATGAAGAAGAAGCTGTGAATGCAGGCGTAGAAGATAGTTTACTGAGCAAGGATCTCTGTCTGGTTGAATGGCCTGAAAATGCAGCCGGATTATTACCTGACGATACTTTTCATATTCATATTGAAGTGCTGGACCCCGAAACCAGGCGTTTATTTACGGGTGCTTTACCTGGTGAAAACAACTGATATTTTTCCAATATCCACCAGTGGACTGGCACGGCAGGCTAAACTTCTTCCTTTCTGCCATAAATGGATTAATTTTATATCCATCATTCAATCACTTAACCCAGCATAAAGCATCATGGCAACCAAACCGTCAATCAGCACTTCATTTACCTATGAGACATTAGAGGAAGTACTGGATGTAAAACCGCAGGGAACCAAGTTGCATATAGGTATTCCCAAAGAAATTGCCTTTCAGGAAAACCGAATTGCCTTAACACCCGATGCAGTAGGCGTATTGGTAATGAATGGTAACCAGGTGGATGTTGAACATAAAGCAGGGGAAGGAAGTCATTTTTCAGATAAAGATTATGCAGAAGCCGGTGCCCGGATTGTGTACGAAAGAGAAGCCATATTCAAATGTCCGATACTGGTAAAAAGCGCACCTCCTGTTGAGGAGGATTTGCCCTTATTACAACAAAACCAGACCATCATTTCTCCTATCCATTTATCGGCCTTAAAAAAGGAATATATCGAGAAAATGATGGAGAAACGGATTACCGCTTTGAGCTTCGAAAATTTTAAAGATGATAGCGGTACCTACCCGATTGTTAGAAGCATGAGTGAAATTGCGGGTAGTGCGGTGATGTTGATAGCCGGACAATACCTGAGTAGTTTTAATAAAGGGAAAGGCGTATTGCTGGGCGGTATCAGCGGGATACCACCTACAAAAGTGGTGATTATCGGAGCAGGTATCGTGGGTGAATTTGCTACCCGTAATGCACTTGCACTGGGCGCCTCAGTAAAAGTGTTTGATAATAATGTGTATCGTTTAAAACAATTGCAGAATAACCTGGGGCAAAGAATATGGACAAGTGTACTGGAGCCACGCATTTTATCGAAGCAACTTAAGACCTGCGAAGTAGCTGTAGGGGCATTAAGCAATGAATATGGAAGAGCGCCGGTAGTGGTTACCGAGGATATGGTGGCTGCTATGCGTCCGGGTAGTATTATTATTGATGTGGCTATTGACCGGGGCGGATGTTTTGAAACCAGTGAATTAACCAGTTATGAAGAACCTACTTTTCTGAAGCATGATGTAATTCATTACTGTGTTCCCAATATACCCAGTGGCTTTGCGCGAACGGCCAGTCAGGCTATCAGCAATGTGCTGATGCCGCTGATACTGGAAATCAGTGATGAAGGTGGAATGGAAGAAATGGTTTGGCACAAATTCAACCTGAGAGAAGGCGTATATATGTTTAAAGGAGCCCTTACTGATTTTTATATCAGTCAGCGTTTTGATTTAAAATATACTGATTTGAATCTTTTGATAGCGAGCAGGAGATAAATCTCACACAAAGGCACCAAGGCACGGTTTTGGTTACGATGGTCAATAGATTTACTTAATTATACAATTACGCTGAACGGATACACTCAAAACTGAATTCAAAACAAACTGTGCCTTTGTGCCTTGGTGTGCAAATATCACTCCTCAAAAAAAACAATTTTCTTTTCAGCAAGAAATTCTTTGATAATAGATGCATGAATACACTGCCCTAAATGAAGGAAAGAGGGGTGATTCATTTTATTTTCTTCTGACAATTCTTTATTTTCCTGATCAAACCCCAGGTGCAAGTGTTTGGTAGAAAATTGCATGCCATAGATAGTACCCGATTGATTGAATAAGGGCCCGCCACTTTGACCCTTTAGCCCCGGTGTACTTAATTCAATTCCATACATAGTATTCCCTTCCCCTAAAAAACGGGTTACCATACCTTCTGTTGGAAATCGGGGCGATGCAGGATTTCCTGAATTTGTCCATTGGATATCATCAATAGCTGCCTGATAAATATAGTTGGTGAATTCCGGGAATGGGAAACCCAGTCGGCATAAGAAATTTCCCTGCCTTAGTTTTGACAGATCTTTTAGAAAATGCGCAGCGCCTGAATACAATGTTTTTTGAAATCCATGAAATTGCAAAATGGCCAGATCGAATTTTGGATGTTCGTGCCAGGTAAAACCGGTCATGGTATCCACACAATCAACAAAAGTTGTTTTGATCTGCACAATGGTATCGGGTGTATAATTGTATTTTATTTCCAGTGCCTGTAAACCGGCTGCAAAATTTTCATCCTGAGGTATTCTTTTTTTTTCGCTTACAAAATCAACATAAAATTGGTTGATCTTTTCAGCATTCGCCAGGAGATTGATTACATGCTTACAGGTAATGGCTACCCCATTTTCATTCACAAAAAATAAAGTAGCTGAACCCGGAACGATTTGTTTACCCCCATAGGTTCTGATAATGGTATGCACCGGCCTGGTAAAGCCGGCTACTCTTTCTATAGAATCTGCAAACATGTAAGTATTTTTATAGAGTAAGCAACGATCAAATAAAAAATCATACACCCGACTAGGTTAGCAAGGATCGCTTATTTATAATCCAGTATATTCAGTCTTTCAGAACAAAAATCCATTTCTTCCGCATCATTGCTACTAACAATTACGAGTTTCTGACGGCAATGATCTGCTATCAATTGGTGGTATAAATCATAACCGGTTGTATCGAGATTGGTGCATGGCTCATCTAAGAATAAAACAGGGGCATCCGAAAAAATTGCCTGTGCCAGTTTAACACGCTGTTTCATTCCACTGCTGAAATAGCGAATTTGTTTATCGGCAGATTTCTCTAGGCTGATGGCCGACAAAATGTTTTCAATACTTGCAGATGAAACAAAAGGTTTGAACTGATTATGAAAATGCAGGAATTCACGCGCTGTCATTTCTTCTACTAATTCCAGATACGGAGCAGCAATCGACAGATGGCGATAATAATTTTCCGGATCAATGATGCTGTTTACAGAATCTGATTTCGCTGACTGGTATTCGAGTTTCCCTTCACTAAGGTTCATGCTTCCTGCAATGGCCTGGAGTAAAGTACTTTTCCCGCTTCCATTGGGTCCGGTAATTGCGTAAGATTTTCCAGCTTCAAACAAATAAGTAACATGTCTGAAAATCCATTCACGGTTATATCGTTTACCCAGATCGGTTAATTGGATGGCTTTGAACCCCGGCATGGAAACAGCCGATTCAATTCTGGAATGATCTGTAGTGGAAGAATGGTTCATATAGCTGTCAGAAATAAAATACCCCTATTTGTCTGGCCTGATCTGTTGGTTAATCTTCTTCAGATGCACCTTTAATAAATCGCTTGATGATTCCTCTGCCACTTTCCCTGATAAAAGTTACGATCTCATCTCTTTCATCTGTTGCGGGCAGTTCTTCTTCAATATATTCTAAGGCCTGAGAGGTATTAAACCCTTTATTATAAATGGTTCTGTACACATCCAGTATATGATTGATTTGTTGCAAAGGAAATCCTCTTCGTTTTAATCCAACACTATTCACACCACCATAACTCAATGGATTTCTTACGGCTTTGATATAAGGAGGCACATCTTTACTTACCAGGCTTCCTCCGGCAATAAATGTATGTTGACCAATATTTACGAACTGGTGTACAGCACTTACGCCACCTACTACAGTCCAGTCGCCCATGGTTACATGTCCTGCCACCTGCACACTATTACTCATGATACAATGATTGCCAATAATGCAATCATGTGCAATATGGCTATAAGCCATGATCAGGCAATTATGCCCCACTTTGGTTTTGCCTCTGTCGTTTGTACCGCGGTTAATGGTAACAAATTCGCGTATAGTGGTTTCATCTCCGATTTCTACAATGGTTTTTTCGCCACTGAATTTCAGGTCCTGTGGGATAGCTCCTAAAACTGCCCCTGGAAATACCCTGCAGTTTTTCCCGATTCGTGTTCCATCCATAATGGTAACATTACTGCCTATCCAGGTACCTTCACCTATCTGAACATCACCATGAATAACGGTAAATGGATCAATCTTTACGTTGGGGGCAATCCTTGCATTCGGATCAATATACGTATAGGGATGCGTCATCGCTTCTTTTTGAATTAATAGATCATTTTATTGCTTCAATTGGTTGTGGTATTAACCTGAACCAATTACTATCATTTTTATTAAGGTCTTTTAACCACTTGTGCAACCAGATCGGCTTCCGTGGTTACCTTACCGCCTACATATACGGTTCCGCGCATTTCACAGATACCTCGGCGGATAGGACCATTCAATTCCATTTTCAAAACCATGGTATCACCGGGGCGTACCATTTGTTTGAATTTACAATTATCGATTTTCAGAAAATAAGTATCATACTGTCCTTCCGGCATAGAATTGATACATAAAATACCTCCTGTTTGTGCCAGTGCTTCTATTTGTAAAACGCCCGGCATCACAGGATTTCCTGGAAAATGGCCTGGAAAAAACCATTCGTTGAATGTCACGTTTTTGATGCCTACTATATAGGTGTCTGTTAATTCAATAATCTTATCTACAAAAAGAAAAGGATGTCTATGGGGTAATGTTTTTTCTATTTTTTCTAGACTATACACCGGTGGCATGGCAGGATCGTATACCGGTACATTTTTTACATGTTTATTCTTTTTGATATATTGTTTGATCTTTTTGGCAAACTCAACATTGGTACTGTGACCGGGGCGGTTTGCAATGATCCTGGCTTTTATCGGATAGCCTATTAAAGCAAGATCACCCACCACATCCAGTAATTTATGCCGGGCCGGCTCGTTGGGAAAACGTAATTCAAGGTTATTCAGGTAACCTTCACTTTTTACCTCGATTTTATCCCGTTTGAATACTTTAGCCAGGCGGGTCATTTCTGCATCTGTTACAGGTTTATCAACCACAACAATGGCATTATTGATATCACCGCCTTTGATCAAATCATTATCCAACAGCATTTCCAGCTCATGTAAAAAGCAAAAAGTGCGGCAGGGGGAGATTTCGGCTTTAAAATCCTTGATGGTTTTTAAACCCGCATGCTGGGTACCCAGTACCGGGCTGTTAAAATCAATCAGGGTAGTGATCTGGTAATCCATTGCCGGGAGGGCTACCATTTCAACCCGTTTATTATCGTCGTAATGATAGATATTTTCATCCAGGCTATACCAGGCTTTGGAAGCTTCCTGTTCTTCGATGCCTGATTCTTCAATCAGGGCAATAAAAGGGGCGGAGCTGCCATCCATAATAGGAATTTCAGGTCCGTTCAGTTCAATCAACACATTATCTATACCCATACCTACCAGCGCAGCCAGCACATGCTCCACAGTACTCACTTTGGCATCTCCCACCTGTAGTGTAGTTCCCCGGCTGGTATCAGTAACCAGATCGCAGTCTGCCTTGATAATGGGTTGGGAGGGCAGGTCAACCCGCTGAAATTGTATACCAAACCCCGGATTAGCAGGCTTCAGGGTCATATCAACCAATATACCGGTATGTAAACCCGTACCACTGATACTGATAGGATTGGAAAGAGTATGTTGCTTGTCTGGGTTAAAATTTATATCCATTCTTCTTACTGTTTATCAATAGCAGGCTGGTATGACTTACATACAACTATACTAACCTGCTCTGTACCACTTTTTTACAAAAAGGGCTGGTTATCAAAATATATTCGACAAAAATATGATTTCAGCACGGTTTAAATGGCATTACTATGCATTTACCCGTTCGGAGAGGAGCTGTTCTACCATTTTTTCCAATTCTTTAACCCTTTTTTCAAGATTAGGGAGGTTTCGGCTCATGGCATGAACGCGCATGGAGGTGGAAAAATCGACTGCAGGGGTGCCATTAAAGGTTTTATTGGGCTCTTTAATGCTTTTGGTAACTCCGCTTTGGCCATTGATTTTGCTTCCATCAGCAATCTGGATATGTCCGGCCGTACCCACCTGACCGCCAATCATTACATTTTTACCCACTTTGGTACTGCCGCTGATACCGGTTTGGGCTGCAATAACCGTATCGGTTCCCACTTCCACATTATGTGCGATCTGAATCAGGTTATCAAGTTTAACGCCTGAGTGAATAATTGTGGAACCCATGGTTGCCCGGTCAATGGTAACATTGGCACCGATTTCTACAAAATCTTCTATAACCACATTTCCGATCTGGGGTACTTTCTGGTAGCTGCCATCTTTTTGGGGGGCAAAGCCAAAACCATCACTGCCTATTACAGTTCCTGCATGTACGGTAACATTTTTACCAATTACACAGTCAAAATATACTTTTACGCCAGCATGTAATATGG
>CAIYKV010000231.1 GCA_903926855.1 uncultured Bacteroidota bacterium
GTTCCTGTGTTCATGGTATTTGTTTTGATGATGGTTACTAAAATTATTTACTCAATTCAATGATACTTATTTTTTGGGGTGCCAGGGTAAAATTACCAGATATGATCGTTCCGCTGATCACATCTTTCCCTGACTTGAATCCATTTGTTCGCTCCGCATAATCTGTCAATTTTATCTCCTTTTCTTTATCACTGGTGTTCAGTACACACATAACAGTTTGCCCGGAATCGTACCTGAAATATACATATAAACCTTCAGAAGGAAGATATTGCATGGTTTTTCCCTTTTGCAAGGCACTTGATTTTTTACGGAAATCAGCCAGGGTTTTTACAAAATTAAACGCTTCATTTTCAAGCCGGGTTCTTCCCGAGCTCAGAAATTTATTTTCAGGATCGCCAGAAAAGCCCCCCGGAAAATCGAACCTTACCATGGCATCGCTGGGGTTCTTATTGTTTTTCATCAATATTTCTGTTCCATAATACAACTGGGGTATCCCTCTCAGTGTAAGTAATAAACCAATTCCCTGTTTGTATTTATCCATATCCTCACCCACTACGGAATAAAACCTGTCCATATCATGGTTATCCAGAAAAATACAATTGTTAAGTGGGTTTTTATATAATATATCTTGTGCCAAAGTTGCATGCAAACGGTTTACTCCGCTGGACCAACCATAATTTTGATTCAAGGCATCCGCAATGGCAAAACTTACCTGGAAATCTGTTACGCCAAGCAGGTTGTGTTTAAAAGGGAGATTCATGTTATTACGGGTAAAATAAGCACTTCCTGTTACAGAACTGGCCCAGGCTTCTCCAAACACCGTAATATTCGGGTACTCCCTAAGCAAAGCATCATTGATTCGGTTCTCAAAAGCTTCGTCGCAATATTTATAGGTATCTACGCGCCATCCGTCTATTCCATATTCCTCGGTGGCCCATATCGCATATTGGATCAGGTAATTGGCCACAAAAGGATTTCTTTGGTTTACATCGGGCAAATGCGGTACAAACCATCCGTCAAGCATTCGCTTTTTATCTTTCTGACTTCCATTCACATCAAAAACCGTTTCTTCTTTATGATTGCTTCCGGTATAGCTTGGCCATTGATTTATCCAGTCGGGTGAAGGTGCATCCCGATACATCCAATGCTCATTTCCAATATGATTATATACTGCATCCTGTATGATCTTCATACCCCGACCATGTAAAGATTCAATTAGATCTTTATACGCTTGATCTCCCCCATATCGTCTATCAATTTTGTATTGATCTGTAAACCAGTATCCATGATATCCGCTTAACATACCAGAAGGTTCCTTTTCCAATGGCATATCATTTTCATTTACAGGTGTCATCCATAGCGTAGTAATCCCCAGTTCCTGCAAATAATCCAAATGATTGGCCACTCCTTTCAAATCTCCTCCATGATGTAGTAACAACTCTTTCCTGTCACAGCTCGTATCCCGCAAATCAGAAAAATGGTCATTCAACAAATCGCCGTTACTGAATCTGTCGGGCATTAACAGGTATACAAAATCTGCCGAACTCACACCTTTTGCAAAACGGGTACCCCTTCCCTCCCGCCGTGCATGTAAGGGCCATTCGACCAGATGTGTGATTCCGGCATTTTTAATTTCGATTTGTACACTTCCAGGTTTTGCAGTGGGATCAATTTTTATATCCAGCGCCAAATATTTGCCGTTTTCAAAATGATGCACGCCTACTAACTGTACCCCGGGATATTGAATGCTGGGTTTGCCTTTAGAAAAATCTGCATCCTTCCCCCGTAAAATGATTTGCACTTTATTCCAATGCATACCTGTAAACCAATGGGTGGGATACAATGTTGCATACTGGGCCTGTAGCGAAAACGCATACAGGAAAAAACTAACGACTAAAAAATACTTCTTCATAACTATGCTGCTTTGCAAAAAATCAATAGACCACCTTAGGATAACCCGGATTTTATTTTCACCGCGCCTTCATCATATACAAATAACACCGAAACCGCTGCGCATAGCATACAAAAACCGGCAAGTACAATGGCATAAATGGGCTGTCCGTTATAAATATGTTTCACAATCCATCCACCACAAATTCCGTTGATGATTTGTGGAAGTGTGATGAAAAAATTAAAGATACCCATGTAAATTCCCAGCTTTCCCGGAGGAATGGCACCGGAGAGAATTACATACGGCATAGCCAATATACTTGCCCAGGCCAGTCCTACACCAATCATAGAATAGGTTAACATGGCGGGGTCTTTGATAAAATAAATCGAAATCAATCCGATTCCACCGGCAATCAGCGAAAAAGCATGTGTACCTTTTCTACCCAATAATTTTGCCACAAAGGGAAGACATAAAGCATATACAGCCGCTACCAGGTTATAGGTACCAAACGCAGAACTAACATGGTTACCCGCATCATTATACGCAACCGATTTTGCATAATCACCAGATAGTCCATATACATGGGTGGCCACCGCATCAGTAGTAAATACCCACATACTGAATAAAGCGAACCAGGAAAAAAATTGCACCAGGCCTAACTGACGCATGGTTCTTGGCATCCTTCCAAAATCTTTTACGATTTCTGCGAGTCCGGCTTTTTCTGCTGTTTCATTTTTTCCATGGTATTTTTCATATTCTGCAGGCGGATATTCTTTCGATTTAAAAACAGTAACCAGGATGGCAATTACAAAAACAGCCGCTCCTATATAAAATGAGTACCTGATATTATCAGCCACGCCGCTTTTTCCTGCTTCCTGTGAAAAACCATTTTTGGCCAGGATAGAAGGCAATTCAGATCCTACCACGGCACCAATCCCAATTAAAAAAGTTTGTACAGCAAAACCGCTGGTTCTTTGTGAATCAGGCAAATTATCAGCAACCAAAGCCCTGAAGGGTTCCATCGCAACATTGAAAGAAGCATCCATAATCATCACCATACCGGCACCAATCCATAAGGCAGGTACGATAGAAGATACCGCTCCCGAATTGGGGAGAAAAACAAGGGCAGCACAGGACAATAATGCACCTGTTAAAAAATATGGTTTCCTTCTCCCCAGCCGGTTCCAGGTTCTATCGCTATAATGCCCAATCAGGGGTTGCACAATCATACCTACTAATGGCGCAACTATCCAGAACATAGGTAACTGATCAACATCTGCTCCAAATGACCTGAGTATACGGCTGGTATTCCCATTCTGAAGGGCAAATCCAAACTGAATTCCCAAAAAACCAAAACTCATATAACAAATCTGTGCAAGACTTAACCTGGGTTTGGCAACAGTGGTTGGTCTGGAGGGGGTAGAAACGGTAGAAGACATAGCAATCGTTTATCGTAGTAAATATGTAATAAATACACAAACTCTAAAATACAATAAAAAAACATCCAGATAAGGATGTTTTTTTATTGTATCATTCAGTATACTGAGTTATTTAGATGACAAAACCATCTGGCAGTACAGCCGTTTTTTTAACTACCACAATCCCATCTTTCACTGTGTAAAGCGCATGATCCGTATTTTCAAGATGACTGCCCCCATTAATTCTTACATCATTCCCGATTCGGCAATTTTTATCAATGATGGCATCTTTGATATAACAGCGTTCCCCAATACCGATCATTGGAATTCCGTTTTCCTTATTATGGGCCATATCTTCAATCGTTTCATAGTAATCGTTACCCATGATATAGGTGCTGACAACCGTTGTGCCATGACCGATTCTTGAACGAATACCAACCACACTCTGCTCAATACGGCTGGCATGTATAATAGAGCCTTCGGCGATAATTGTTTTTTCCAAAGTAGTTCCACTTATCTTGGCAGGAGGCAACATACGGGCCCTACTGTAAACCGTTTTATTATTGTCGAACAGGTTAAAAGGAGGAATTTCCTGTGTAAGGGCCAGGTTGGCTTCGTAAAAAGAATAGATATTTCCGATATCGGTCCAATAGCCATCATATTGAAAACCTACTACTTTATAATGCGCGATAGAATCCGGAATAATCTCTTTACCAAAATCGGTTGCTTTGGGGTGCTTGGTATTTAAGAGATCATATAATACCTGCTTGCTGAATATATAAATACCCATGGAAGCCAGGTAATTTTTTCCTTCCCGCTGCATATCTGCACCCGTATCACTTACCCAGTCGGGCAGCAGTTCTTTTTTCGGCTTCTCAATAAAAGAAGTAATGAAATTGTCTTCATTGGTTTTCAGGATCCCAAATTCAGGCGCATCCCTGTCATTAACCGGAATGGTGGCTATGGATATATCTGCCCCTTTGGAAATATGGGCAGCCATCATTTCACTAAAATCCATTTGATAAAGCTGGTCACCACTCAAAATCAAAATATATTCAAATTCAAGATTGGATATATGTCTTAGTGATTGTCTTACCGCATCTGCCGTACCCTGAAACCATCCCGGGTTATCAGGGGTTTGTTCCGCAGCAAGAATGTCTACAAACCCGGTACTGAATGCGCTGAAATGATAAGTATTCTTGATATGCTTATTTAGGGATGCTGAATTGAACTGGGTTAGTACAAACATCCGGTTAATATTGCTGTTGATACAGTTACTGATCGGAATATCTACCAACCGATATTTTCCTGCGATGGGTACTGCCGGTTTTGATCTGCTCGAAGTAAGTGGGTATAACCGGCTTCCGGCTCCTCCGCCAAGAATAACCGATACAACGGATTGTGATATACTAGTCATATGGGGCAATTTACGAATTTTTATTTCGGTTAGTTAGTTGCTGGTTGCGGTCCGTTTCATTGAAAGACCATCTTTGTAATGAGTATATTAAAGCTAATCTATTACTAATTCTTGTACATTATCTTTTTAAGGGTCTTCATTTCATTACTGTAAACTTTCATATACCTGTGTATACTGATCAACAGTACTCTCCCAACTGTGGTCAATCTCCATCATCCATTTGCGCATTTTTTCCATATGTGCAGTATCCTGGTAAACAGATATTCCTCTCCCAATGGAATATTCCACGTCTGGGATACTGGCATTATTAAACCGTATACCAAAACCTTCCGGATCGCCCATATCCACTACGGTATCCTGCAATCCGCCAGTGCTTCTCACCACCGGAACGGTTCCATACCGCATGGCATACATCTGGTTGAGGCCACAGGGTTCTACCCTGCTGGGCATCAATAAAAAATCTGCCCCTGCATACATTCTATGGCTCAGGGTTTCATCATATCCGATTACAGCATTGAAATTGCCTTTATAGGGTTCTATCATTTCGGTAAATCGCCATTCAACTTCAGGGTCGCCACTACCCAGTACCAGAAAACAAGCAGCCCCCTGTGTATAATAGATAGAAGTTTTGATAGCATCCGGTAATATTTCAGCTGCTTTTTCCCCTACCAGCCGTCCGATAAAAACAAATAAAGGTTTTTCAGGATCCAGTGAAAACTGCACACATAAAGATTCTTTATTCTTCTGCTTACCGGCAGTTACTTTTTTGACAGAATAATGATCTGTCAGGTATTTATCGTTTACCGGGTTCCATACTTCATTATCAATACCATTCAAAATACCTATGCATTTTCCTCTTTCATATTCAAATAGTTTTTCGAGGCCATTGGAATTGAATCTGAGTTCCTCCATATAACTCCAGCTTACGGTAGTAACCCGGGTAGCGCATTTGATTGCAGAAGCTAGTGGATTGATGGCATCGGCCCACTCAAGCATCCCTCTTTTCCAAAGATCCCAGCGGGGTATATAACGGCTTTTATCCCAGCCCATCCATCCCTGGTACTGGGCATTGTGAATGGTAAAAACGGTGGGTATAGAACTCAGTTTCTTAAAATCATAACAATACTGCATCATAAAAGGCAGTAAACCGGTATGATGATCATGGCAATGAACCACATCAGGATTATGCTCCCAACTGCTCATCCAACTGGCTACGGCAATCTGAAAAGCAGTAAAACGTTCCGCATCATCGTCATATCCATAGATTCGCTGCCGGTCCAGTAGTCCGTTAATATCTACCAGAAACAGATCAAAACCCAGTTTATTGGTTGACTCTTTAATGATTGTAAAATCGAAGAACCAGCTCCCCAGATTGGCATTCCCTTTAAAATCGACTGTCCATTCGTTTTCGTAGAGGAATTTTGTGCGGTACATGGGCATCACCACTTTGGCAATATGTCCGGCTTTACACTGGTATTTGGGAAGGGCTCCCACCACATCACCCAATCCACCGGCTTTCGCCACCGGATAGCACTCGGCACTAATATGTATAATCTCCATGTAACGGGGTTTCTATAATTCTTTTTTGAAGTTAGCAACTAAAATGATTCTGCCAAATTCTACTTTTAAAATATTTAGTCATTATTTTATTTTATTTTACAAGCTAAATCATAAAATGCTTGCCATGAGCCAACCCACAAAATGGTCACAATTCGGGACCCTGATCAGCGTATTTTTCTTCTGGGGATTTGTTGCTGCCAGTAATGATATCTTAATCCCTGTTTTTAAGAAAGCATTCAATCTGACTCAATTACAGAGTCAGTTGGTTTCTTTTGCATTTTATGTAGCCTATACGGTAGGTTCTATCATTTATATGGGTGTGTCAAAAATAGCAGGCGGAGATTTGCTTAACAAAATGGGATATAAGAATGGAATTGCCCTGGGTCTGGTGATTTCAGCTATCGGAACCCTGCTTTTTTATCCTGCGGCCAACACCAGTTCCTTCACTTTAATGATCAGCGGATTGTTCATAGTAGGATTGGGATTTTCTTTGCAACAGATTGCTGCCAATCCCCTGGCGATTGTTATTGGCGATCCGAAAACAGGTTCTCAAAGACTGAATATGGCGGGTGGTGTTAATAATTTTGGTACTACCATCGGGCCTTTACTGGTTAGTTTTGCCATTTTTGGAAGTGTTGCATCCGGATCTTCTGTAGCCAGTATTGAAAGTGTAAAAACGCCTTATCTTTTATTAGGTGTTGCCTTTATATTGGTTGCTATTTTCTTTAAATTTTCCTCTATTCCCAATAAAATTGATCTGGAAGAAGTAGCTGAGAAAGAAGCCGAATCTGAGTCAAAAGTATTACACCGCAGTTCGGCTGTGAGTTACCCGCAATTGGTTCTGGGAATGATTGGCATCTTTGTATATGTTGGGGTAGAAGTATCTACAGCCAGTAACCTGCCAGAATATATGCGGCAGCATATGAACACACCTACTGATAAAATCGCCCCTTTTGTTTCATTATACTGGGCCAGTTTAATGATGGGAAGATGGACAGGTGCTGTGGGTGCATTTGATGTGAGTATGGGAGCGAAAAAAATTCTTAACTTCTTAATGCCTTACCTGGCATTTGGTGTTTTTCTTTTGGTGAATAGCATTGCACAACATGATATTAGTTCATTCTATGTTTACGGTTTTGTAATTATTGCTATGATCATTGGTGATATACTGAGTAAGGGCAATCCTGCCAGAATGTTATTGATCTTTTCTTCCATGGGCATTACGGCATTGGTGATTGGTATGTTAACCAATGGCATGGTAAGTGCGTTTGCGTTTATCAGTGTTGGACTATTCTGCAGTACTTTATGGCCTTGTATCTTCACATTGGCTGTTGCCGGTTTGGGTAAACATACCAACCAGGGAAGCAGTCTGCTGATTATGATGATTATGGGAGGTGGATTTATCAGCGTATTACAGGGATGGCTGGCAGCTGATAATTTATTAGGTATCCATTATAGCTATGTGGTAGGCGTTGCCTGTTTTGTATACCTTGCATTCTATGCCATCAGGTCGAAATCAATTTTAAAATCACAGGGTATTGATTATGATATTACCGTACAAGGAGGCCATTAATCTACCCTGAATAAAGAATATGTTCACCAATCTATCAAAAATCGTGCATCGTGAAGTTCAATTCACGATTTTTGATAGATGGTTTACTAAAACCTTTTACCTGTATATTTGCATACCGCTTCCCTATAAAAATAAGAGATCATGCCCAGAACAAAACCCAGCTTAGAACAGTTAGCCATCGGGATCGATATTGGTGGTACCGGAACCAAATTTGGTATCGTTGACAGAGTAGGTAACCTGCTTTTCTCCAGCGAAATGTCAACCCGTAATCACAGCGAGGTAGAAGGTTTTATTGATGAGCTGCATGCCAACTTAACTCCTTTTATTGAACAAGCCGGAGGTGTTGGTCGCATGAAAGGCATTGGTCTGGGTGCCCCAAATGGAAACTATTATTCGGGAACCATTGAATATGCGCCTAATCTTCCCTGGAAAGGGATTATTCCACTTGCCAAACTCGTGGAAAATAAATTCAAATTACCCGTAGTACTTACCAACGATGCCAATGCTGCTGCCTTGGGTGAAATGATGTATGGAGCGGCACAGGGTATGAATGATTTTATCATGATCACACTCGGAACCGGTGTTGGCAGTGGTATTGTTGCCAATGGCAAATTGATTTACGGGCATGATGGATTTGCTGGTGAACTGGGTCATACCATCATCATCCCTGGCGGTCGTTTTCACCAGGGTACCGGTAAAAAAGGCTCTCTGGAGAGTTATGCTTCCGCTACCGGTGTTCGGTTAACCACTTTGGAATTACTTGCCAAAAGCAAGACCCCAAGTTCACTCAGGGATATCCCTGCCGATCAGGTGGATTCAAAAAAAGTATACGATGCAGCCATGGAAGGTGATGAACTGGCAAAAGAAATATTTGAATACACCGGCAAAATCCTTGGCATGGCACTGGCTAATTTTGTGATGTTCTCGAGTCCTGAAGCCATTATTCTTTTCGGCGGTTTAACCAAGGCAGGCGATTTATTATTAAAGCCCACCCGCGAGCATATGGAAGATAACCTGATACAGGTTTTTCAGAATAAAGTGAAAATTTTGGTGAGTCATTTAAAAGAATCGGACGCAGCTATTCTCGGTGCATCGGCATTGGTATGGGAGATAAAATAAATTCTGTTTGATAAAAGAAATTAGCAGTCCAACTATTCAACAACTGATACTGAGAAAATAAAACAGGTTTATTGTTTTGCCCTGACCATAAATACCGCCGGTACGGGGCGTTGTCCTTCTTTATCGCTGGGGGTAATGGTAGGTTTTCCATTAATCAATAAACAACTGCTTCCACCCCCATCCAGGTTTACAGCTTCTATACATCCTGCCTGTTGCAGCATTTTTGCTTCCTGAACCAGGGTGGCTCCTTCTGCTTTGCCGGGGAATCTTCCTTCAACCACCAGTAATATCAAGTCCCCATTTTTTGTATACCCCATGGCGGTTCTGGGATGTTTGTCATCAATCGCTTTACCTGCAAACTTCAGTTCTTCATTATTGGCTATCTGAATATTTCCGTTTTGCAATAATACGGGACCACCTCCCACTGCAGTATTCATTTTCCATTTTCTGAACGATCCTTTTGACAACATAACCGACTTAGCTAATCTATTAGTGGAATCCTTAAAGGAAGCAATCACCTGCTGACTTGCATATGGATATTGATCCAGTGAATCCGTATACAACCATGCTATATCTGCTTTCCCCTTTTTAGATATTCCAATGGCACTGCCAAAGGAATGACGATAGGTTAATGTGTCTTTACCCTTTCCTGCCAATGAATGTACCTGGTAAGACAGCATTTTGCCATCTTTGATTACAATATTCAAATTGCTATTATGTACAAATTCAAAGAAGGTACAATTCATTACCAGTAAAGGCTGTTGCTCCTGTTCAAAATATTGGGAAGGAGTAAATCGTTTGCCATTTCCCGTTTGCGCGGTTAGATCCAGTGATTTGTCTTTCAGGGAAACACGCACATAATAAGCAATATTGGGCTTCCCTTCAGTTGAATCATGTGTAACAAACACATGCATTGATGCGGGCAGGGGTTGGTATAATGAATCGATATTTTGCCAATGCCATTGGGCCGGGCAGGTACCAAAGAAACAGCAGAAAATCAGCAATGCGGGTAAACGAAATTTCATAAATAGGTATCAAAAGATAAGAATTGCGGTTCCCGGAAATCAGGCAGGCGCTTAGCCCCTGTTTTCATTTTCCCATTGTTGCTTTCCGTATCCGGGTATTACATGTTTTTCGCTGTGATAAGAAGATCTTACCAGGGGGCCACTTTCCACATAATCAAATCCCAGTTCATAGCCCGCCTTCCTTAATTCGGCAAACTCATCCGGATGAACAAAACGTTGTACCGGCAAATGTTTTTTAGTGGGTTGCAGGTATTGACCTAAGGTAAGTACATCGGTACCCACTTCTACCAGGTGTTTCATGCTTTCTAGTACTTCAGTAAAAGTTTCGCCCAAGCCCAGCATGATACCGGTTTTGGTACGCATCCCCCCTTTTTTCAACATCTCCAGTACCTGCAGGCTTCGTCTGTATTTTGCCTGCACCCTTACCTGTTTGGTAAGACGTTCCACAGTTTCCATATTATGACTTACCACATTCGGTGCCGCATGAATAATCCTTTGAACCTGATCGGCCTTTCCCTGAAAATCTGGGATCAGTGTTTCCAGCGTGGTTTGGGGATTTAATCCTTTCACTGCTTCAATCGTATTATACCAAATAATAGAGCCCCCGTCTTTTAACTCATCCCGATCCACACTCGTAATCACTGCATGCTTCACTTTCATCAGGTGAATCGCTTCTGCCACGCGTTGGGGTTCATCCCAGTCAACAGGATCTGGTCTGCCCGTAGCCACTGCACAAAAACCGCAACTGCGTGTACAGGTATTTCCTAATATCATAAAAGTAGCCGTACCCTCGCCCCAGCATTCCCCCATATTCGGGCAATTACCGCTTTCACAAATCGTATGCAATTTATGGGTATCTACCAAACCCCTTACATGCTTATAGCTTTCGCCTAAAGGCAATTTGACCCTAAGCCAATTGGGTTTTTTGGTAACAGGTGCAGTAGGGTTAACGGTTGTATCCAGAGATATATCTTGCATGAAATCTGCTTAAATAGGGTAAATGAATTAGGTAAACAAGTGAATTAACCAACTTGTTTACAATAACCAAAGCACAAAAATAGGTTACTTTCTTTTACCAAAAACGATGGACACATAGGCGTTGAAAAAGAATTGCTTATAGGGATTGAGCAATACAATGGGCATTTTTTGAGAATAATATTCTGCATTCAAACCTACTTCAATAGCTGAGAGATTATCATTATACCGTCCATAATCAAATCGGAGCGCTGTTCTGGCATGTACTCCGGGAACAAATTTGATTTCATTAAATCCCTTAAAGTAATCTCCTTTCCCCAGTATAATGGAAGGATCCAGAAACTGGTTATCATTATTGGTATATCTGACTGAAATACTTTGACCGGTTGTAGCATCTACAATATCCAGGTAATAGGGCTTTAATAATCCTGCAGTTAATCCGCCTCCATAAATTGCAGATACAGCCACTCCATTCTTATTCCCTTTTCCGCCAATCAGGGTTTGTGATCCTAATCCGGCTTTTAAATAATAAAAATCATTAATTTTTCCGAAAATATAACTGGAGGATATAAGGAAACCCTGTGAGGAAGTAAGGGTAGGTACTTTTTCTTCTTTGGGGCTTTTCCGTTCCCCAAATTCTAACCACCAAAGATTGGTTTTTGTTATGGTCTTATACTTTCCATGCTCATAAAACATTCCCCACCCATCCGTATTTAGTTTGAACCCGAATGCGCTTTGTTTTTGGTAAATCAATGCACCTTCTTCTTCCTGCTTAATCAGCTGGTTAATCTTTTCACGCTTTTCTGCTTTTTTCTGGGCCCTGTCATTAGAAAGGGTTGGCAGGTTTTGCTGTGCAGAAACCAGGATCACATTTAATAAGAATAGGATAAAAAATAGTTTCTTCACTTCCAATTGGTTTACTACTTGTAAATTTATGGCAAATTGATACAATGACTTCACAAATTATTTATAAATCCGACCTGAGAACCGAAGCCACCCATCTGCAAAGCGGAACCGTTATTGAAACAGATGCCCCTACTGATAACCAGGGAAAAGGAGAAAGATTTTCCCCTACTGATCTGGTGGTAGTTGCCCTGGGTACCTGTATGGTGACTACCATGGGTATCAAAGCCCGCACCATGGATATTGCCCTCGATGGAACCCGTTTGGAGGTGACCAAGGTAATGGTTTCCGATCCTCGTCGTATTGGTAAAATCATCGTTCATGTTTTTTTCCCTGCGGGATTGTCCGTTGATGAAAAACAAAAAGAAATTCTGGAAAGAACTGCCCGCACCTGCCCTGTTGAAAGAACCCTTCATCCAGATGTTGAACTGGATATGCAATTCAACTGGTAGTTAATAACGTGTTGCGCTATTAAAATTCAATCACACTGTTATTCGAGACCTCGTGTCGCTCGCGGTCCCGAGTACTCGGGAGTCCCGTCCCTGTTATCCCGCCATCAGCTGGACTGATTAGTAATTATCATGTTGTGCTATTAAAATTCAGTCATACTATTTTTCGTAACCTCGTGTCGCTCGCGGCCGCTAGGCCCCGTCCCTGTTACCGGGCTGCTATTGCTTCTAAAAAAATGTGCTT
This sequence comes from uncultured Bacteroidota bacterium, assembly GCA_903926855.1. Taxonomy (GTDB): domain Bacteria; phylum Bacteroidota; class Bacteroidia; order Chitinophagales; family Chitinophagaceae; genus Sediminibacterium. The sequence continues at coordinate 12,575 of CAIYKV010000231.1, forward strand.
CGCATCATTTTTTTTGCCGGGGCCATTCGCCCGGCATTGAACCAATAGAGGCCCGTCCACAGGGACTGATTAGTAATTATTTAACTGTCACTCCTAATAATACCTTTAATTTTTTATAAGCCAGTAGGATGGAAATTGGTGTAATAGCAAAGCTGGTCATTTGGAAAAAATATCCTTGACAGTTAAATTCA
>CAIYKV010000232.1 GCA_903926855.1 uncultured Bacteroidota bacterium
ACAGCTGTTTACTTTTTTGCAAACATTTTTGGCCGCCTGGGGGTTATAGTTACTGCATCCTGTGAGTATAATCAGCAGTAATACAATAATTGGTTTCATATCAGTTGAATTTCAATTGCAAATCTAAAAGACTATGGCAATTGTATGCGTTAATATTCGTTAATTAATCCTAACGTAACTAAATAAAAAAGGTTACAGCTATTTTCAAATAAGTATCCGGATTTCCCGTTTTATTACAGGAAATCGAAATTTTGGTGAAAAATACCCTTATTGGAATAGGGATGTCTTTTAGTTACCTGTTTTTTGTTTCCATTCCAGGTAAGAAATAATGACTACTACAATAGCCACAATTACAAAAAGGGCAGCTACACAGGCTCGTTCACTCAGGTGAAAATGATGTTTTGTTTTCTCCATGGCAATCAGTTGGAACTTGAATCGAAATAAATCTTCTATGGTTGACAAGGGTTTGTCCAGACTAAATAGCAAAACCAGGCAGGAATTCTGTTATATTGCTCGTTAAAATACGTTTTATTTACCGAATTTACAAGCGTTAATTTGCAGCTATGCGTTTTGCCATTGTTGATATTGAAACTACCGGCGGATTTCCCCAACAACACGGAATTACCGAAATAGCCATTGTATTGCATAATGGGAAGGAGGTGGAAGGCCGGTATGAAACCCTGGTAAATCCGCATCAGTTAATTCCACCCTTTATTGCCAATATGACTGGCATTTCGGATGCCATGGTGGCAAGGGCTCCCTCATTCAAAGATGTAGCACCTAAAATTTTTAACTTACTGAAAGACAGGGTATTTGTAGCGCATAATGTAAATTTTGATTTTTCGTTTGTCAAGCACCATTTACAAGAATCCGGCTATCATCTGCAAACGCCTAAACTATGCACTATCCGACTAAGCAGGAAAGTATTTCCGGGTTTTCGAAAATATGGTCTTGGGCATCTCTGCCGCGAATTGGGTATCACGATTGAGAACAGGCACCGTGCCGGGGGAGATGCTTTGGCAACTTCGGAAGTATTGGGACTAGCCTTGCAGAAAAACGGAATGACGATAATCAACGATATGTTGAAAAGGGAAAATAAAAGCCAGTTATTACCTCCCAATATGGCAGAAGAGCAGGTAAAATTACTGCCTGCTGATCCGGGTGTTTATTATTTTCATGATCAGAAAGGCAAAGTGATTTATGTGGGTAAAGCCAAGAATCTATACAAAAGAGTCGTTAGCCATTTTACTGGGTTGGATATTTCAAAAAAGCGGCAGGACTTTCTTCGCAATATTCATTCAATCAGCCATGTGGTTTGTCCTACTGAATTCATTGCCTCACTTTTTGAAAGTGTAGAAATAAAACGCCTTTGGCCTGCTTTCAATAAAAGCCAAAAACGATATGAGCAGTTATGGGGAATTTACTTATTCGAGGATAGCAGGGGATACCTGCGATTGGCCATTGATAAAAAACAAAAACATACCCGTCCATTAGCCAGTTTTCCACTGTTAGTAGATGCCCATAGGTTATTATGGAAATGGGTAAAAGAATTTAACCTGGACCCGGTTCTCTGTTTTCTGGATAATACAGGTAAGCCGGTAATACAGGATGTGGATAGTTATAATGAATCTGTGAGAAAAGCAATTGCCTGGCTGGATGAACAAAAACAGACTTTTCTGATTCGTGATAAATCGGGTTGTGTATTGGTAGAAGAAGGAAGATTTTATGGCATGGGGCATATTCCAGAGGAGACAGAACTTACGCATATTTCGCATATCAAGGAAAAACTGGTGGAATATCCTGAAAACGAAGTACTCCGTTCCATGATATGGAATTATGCCGAGCGATATCCCGGGAAAGTAGTAAGAATTGCTTCTTAATTTACCGAAGTGAATCATTTTGGAGATTCTGAATTGTACAATTTTTTCTTCTCGTTATCAGCCATTACTTTCGCGTCCGTTTTTTCAACTCAATCTTTAAAACAGAGAAATGTCTTCTTTTGCGCCAGTTATATCTGCCAAACTGAATATCAGCACCCGGCAGGTAACATCCGTATTACAATTATTTGAAGAAGCAGCCACCATTCCGTTTATCGCCCGATACAGGAAAGACGCTACTGGTGGACTTGACGAAGTGCAGATATTGCAGATTCAGGATGAACTCAAGTTTTTGAAAGAATTCTCAGAGAGAAAAGCCTTTATTGAAAAATCGATCACTGAACAAGGTAAGATGACGGAAGCCATTCAGACTGAAATCGATAAAGCTACCACCCTTGTTGCTTTGGAAGACATCTATCTTCCTTATAAATCCAAACGCAAAACCAAGGCACAGACTGCAAGGGAGAATGGAATAGGTCCATTGGCAGAGAAAATGCTGGAGCAGGGAAACACAGATATTCTGGCAGAAGCTGAAAAGTATATTTCTGAAAAGATCAAAACTACTGATGAGGCATTACAGGGGGCTCGCGATATTATTGCGGAAACCATTAATGAAGATATTGCAGTCCGCTCCAAGCTTCGTAAGCTGTTTGAAGCGAAAGCAAATTTTCAAAGTAAGGTATTGACCGATAAAGAAACAGAAGGGATTAAGTACAAAGACTATTTTGATTTTTCAGAACCCATTCATAAAATACCGTCTCATCGGATTCTGGCCGTGTTAAGGGGATTTCTGGAAGGTTTTCTACGAATGAATATTGCGCCTTTAGAAGAAGAAGCACTGGAGTTGATTGAAAAGGAATTTGTAAAACCCATGAGTCCTTCTTCTCCGCATGTTGCCAAAGCAGTAAAAGATGCATACCGGAGATTATTGCAACCCAGCCTGGAGAGCGAATTCAGAACTGCACTCAAACAAAAAGCCGATGAAGAAGCGATAACCGTATTTGCAGAAAACCTGCGCCAATTATTATTAAGTTCACCGCTAGGCTCCAAACGGATTCTGGCTATCGACCCCGGTTATCGCACCGGTTGTAAGGTGGTTTGCCTGGATGAAAAAGGTGATCTTAAGAAAACAGAACTCATTTATGTTCATGAAACAAACCGGGTACAGGAGAGTGAACATATTATAAGAAACCTGGTTAATCAGTTTTCAATAGAGGCTTTTGCGATTGGTGATGGAACTGCCGGAAGAGAAACAGAAATGTTTATTAAAAATATGAAACTTGGTTTACCCGTATTCTTAGTAAATGAAGATGGGGCTTCTGTTTATTCTGCATCGGATACTGCTCGAGAAGAATTCCCCGACCAGGATATTACCGTAAGGGGCTCCATCAGTATCGGGCGCAGATTAATGGACCCGTTGGCAGAACTGGTGAAGATAGACCCCAAAAGCATCGGGGTTGGACAATACCAACATGATGTGAACCCGTTTCGTTTGAAAGAAAGACTTGACCAGACTGTCATCAGTTGCGTAAACAATGTTGGCGTTAACCTGAATACAGCCAGTAAACATTTATTGAGTTATGTAAGTGGTATTGGCAGTTCTCTGGCTGAAAATATTATCCATTACAGAAATGATCAGGGCCGGTTTACCCAGCGTGCGCAATTATTAAAAGTGCCCCGTTTAGGTGGAAAAGCCTATGAGCAATGCGCAGGGTTCTTACGAATCAGGGAAGGGGAAAATCCATTAGATGCCAGTGCGGTACACCCGGAAGCTTATGAACTGGTAGAACAAATGGCAACGGATTTAGGTGTTGCCGTTACAGAACTGGTGGGGAATGAAACAATGCTTGAAAAAATAATTGCCAAAAAATATGTTTCTGAAAAATTTGGTGAACTTACCATTCGCGATATATTGAACGAACTGAAAAAACCGGGGCTCGATCCCAGATCAGAACTGGAGCAGTTTTCTTTTGCAGATATTTATAAGCTGGAAGATGTGAAACCGGGCATGATCATACCGGGTTCAGTTACCAATCTTACCCGTTTCGGGGCATTTATTGATATTGGCGTAAAGCAGGACGGTCTGGTTCATGTAAGCGAAGTGGCCCATAAATATATTACAGACCCCGGCGAAGTATTGAAATTGGGACAGAAAGTACAAGTAAAAGTAATCGAAGTGGATATTGTAAGAAAGCGGATTGCCTTATCCATTAAACAAGCAGAAACAGCCCCTCCTAAAAATCAAAAACCCTATACAGGTGCCGGCAAACAGCCCCCCAAAAAGGAAAACGATCTATCTTCGATGAGTGTAGATGATGCATTAAATTTATTAAAGAAAAAGTTTGGTAAATAGACTGATTCAAAACTCCCTTTGTGTACGGATAAGTTTTCTAATCCAATATGTCTTATATTGTTTCAGAAAACGATAAAGTATGAAAACAATCCTTGTATTGGTATCCGTTCTGATATTTTCAGTAACTATACAGGCACAGAATAAACTATACCCATTGGTCAAAAATTTTGGCTCAGTAAGCGAAGTGCCTTTTGTTGTTGAAAAACCGGATCCAAAATTGGATTATAAAATTATTGTTGAAGTCAGCTCTACAAACGAAAGACAGGAATTGGTGCATGAATTCTTTGATAAAGTGGCCAATGTCGTAAACCTGCATGCATTAGGAGGTGTTCCGGCTAATAAATTGCATGTTGTGATGGTGATACATGGTCCGGCAGCCCAATTTGTTGTGAATGATGAGGCTTACCAGAAAAAATTTGGCATGAATAATCCCAATATTCCACTTTTTGCCGCACTTAAGGAAGCCGGGGTAAAAATATTTGTTTGCGGACAATCCGTACTCAAAAGAAACATCGATCCCGAAACCATTACGCCAGAAGTTGCTGTTGCTTTATCCGCAGTTACCACTTTAACCACCTACCAGTTAAAAGGGTATGCGGTATTGAAATACTGAGTATTGTGATAGTCGTTTAATATTCTGGGTTTACACCTACATAATTTAATGGGGTGATGGCTTTCAACTCTTTTTTAATTGCGGCACTCACTTTCAGTTTTGTAATGAAATCGTGGATGGCTTTTTTATCTATTGTATGGTTGCCCCTTGTCAGGTCCTTAAGCGCCTCATATGGATTAGGATATTTTTCCCTGCGTAAAATGGTTTGAATAGCTTCTGCCACCACAGCCCAGTTTTTATCAAGATCTTCTTTTATCTTCCCCTCATTCAACACCAGCTTGCCTAGGCCTTTTTCCAATGATTTAAAAGCAATCACAATATGCGCCATGGGCACACCAATATTGCGTAATACAGTAGAATCGGTAAGATCACGTTGAAGCCGGCTGGTTGGTAGTTTTGCAGATAAATGCTCCAATAATGCATTGGCCATACCCAGGTTACCTTCTGCATTTTCAAAATCGATCGGATTTACTTTATGTGGCATCGCAGAGGAGCCTACTTCCCCCTGTTTTGTTTTTTGCTTAAAATAATCCATGCTGATATACGTCCAGATATCCCTGCAGAGGTCAATCAATATGGTATTGATCCGTTTGATGGCATCAAAATGAGCGGCCAGATTATCATAATGCTCTATCTGAGTCGTAAACTGCATTCTTTGTAAACCCAAAATCCCTTCCACAAATTCATTACCCAGACTTACCCAATTCTTTTTAGGATAAGCTACCTGGTGGGCATTAAAATTACCCGTGGCCCCGCCAAATTTGGCTGAGTAAGGTATGCTGGAGAAGAGCTCAATCTGGTTATGTAATCTTTCAACAAAAACCATGATCTCCTTCCCCAAACGTGTTGGAGAAGCTGGTTGGCCATGTGTTCTTGCCAGCAAGGGAATCTGTTTCCAGCTGGTAGCCAGTTGAAATAAGTGATTCTGCAGATTGATCACAGAAGGCAGGTATTCATGCTCCATACAATGTTTCCAACTCAAAGGAATGGATGTATTATTGATATCCTGTGAGGTAAGCCCAAAATGAACCCATTCCTTTAATTCAGGAATCCCTGCTTTATCCAGTTGCTCTTTTAAAAAATATTCAACCGCTTTTACATCATGGTTGGTAATGGCTTCTATTTGTTTAATTTGCTGGGCATCTACTATACTGAAATCTTCCAGTAATTTTCTAAGAAATACCCTTGATTTAGGACTTATCTTAAAAAATTTATGATCAGCCAGAAAGAAAAAATATTCCAACTCCACCCAAACACGGTACTTGATCAACGCGTATTCAGAGAAATATTCATCGAGATGGTTAACCTGTTTCCGGTATCGTCCATCAATTGGGGAGATGGCGGTAAGTGGGGTAAGCTCCATGGGTAATTAATAATTAGTAATTAATAATTAATAATTAGCAGGGGCTCCTGATAATTACTTTACAGCAAAGATACTATCGGAGCGGCCATCATCCCGATTTTCGGTCTTAAATCTGTAGATAGTTGATTTACTGGGGTAAAATGTAAACAAGCGATTTAAAATTGTTAATTATTAATTGTTAATTATTAATTACTAACTGCTTCTTTGCTTTTCTTTGCATTTAAATTAGCCGATTTGAACAGGAAAGTACGTGTTGGGGCGGTAAGTTATTTAAATACCAAGCCATTATTATACGGGGTTAAACGTTCTGGATTGATGGATAGGATTGAGTTGGTAGAGGAATATCCATCCAGAATTGCTACCATGTTGGTAAATGATCAAATAGATATTGGGCTGGTGCCCGTTGCCATTATTCCCCAACTTACGGAAGCGCATATTGTTACAGATTATTGTATAGGAACAGAAGGAGAAGTAGCTTCTGTGGCACTTTTTAGTGAATTACCCCTTGAACAAATCGCCACAGTATTGCTCGATTACCAAAGCAGGACTTCTGTTAACCTGGCGAAAGTATTATTAAAAGAATACTGGCAAAGAGAACTGGTATTGGAAGATGCCAAAGAAGATTTCAGGTCAAGGATCAAGGGAACTACTGCGGGTATTGTAATTGGCGACAGGGCTTTAGAACAACGCAAAATATCGGCTTATACCTATGATTTAGGAACTGCCTGGAAAGCATATACAGGATTGCCATTTGTGTTTGCTGCCTGGATTGCCAATAAAAAACTGGATGAAGATTTTATCGATGCATTTAACCGTGCCAATGGTTATGGGATTTCACATATTGCGGAAGTGGTTGCTGAAAATCCCTATGATACCTATGATCTTCCTACATATTATACGGAAAATATCAGTTATGCTTTAACTGATGATAAGCGAAAAGCGCCAGCGCTCCGCCCAGCGTGGCCGCTAAGCTTGGCCCGGTGTGCCGGCTTGTGCGGTGGTTCCGGCTCAAAGCATAAATGGCGAAGGCGGCGATCGGCAAGGCATAGGCAAAGCTGCCGAACTTAGCGTTAAGCGCGCACCCCAACAGAAAGAAGACCGCGAGGAATGAACGTGTGTCCGGCTCTCGCCGGCAAGCGCACATCGCCAGAAACGCCGCCAGAACCACCGCGGCTTGCACGGTTTCAATCATCAATGAGGTGGCC
>CAIYKV010000233.1 GCA_903926855.1 uncultured Bacteroidota bacterium
ACCGGTACATGCAAGCAACAGGAAAAAATTACAAGCCTTGAAAAATCAATTGCCGATGCAATGAAGGAGCAATAAAGTATATAAAAGGACTAAGCATTAATTTTTGATAATGCTTAGTCCTAATTACTTATTCTGGATATACATACCTACCCATTGGAGAACTTGGATTAGGAGTTCCTGATTGATCCAGGTAAGTGCATGGTTCATCTGGGAATTCACTAATACAATGACCACCTTTTGCTTCAGCAGCAGTCTTTGTTATAAAACCTGCGCCATCCTCATCCAGCACCCAAAGCTCATCCGCTTTGGATTTTTCGATGGTAAATGCACTGCCGATCCCGATCAGCAATGCTGACAATAAAAACAGTTTCATCTTTTTCATACAATTTGTTTTAAGATTAATAATACCTACTCTTTTTCAGGTTTTCGGTTAGTCCTGTTTCATGCGCGTGAAATTTCGTATCCAGTATTTCCAGTAGCTGAAGCACAAAACCGGTACATGCAAGCAACAGGAAAAAAAGATTAAGATATAAATGCTGTGTCCAGCTTAAATTACTGATAATACCCCCGCAACTACAAGGCAGTTTGCTAAACATGTGGTTGAGTATGAGAAATGTATAGAGCGAAAATGCAAACAGTAAACAAACTGCCAGTAATAACCCATAAATACGGGTGCGGAAAAAGAATAGCAGGATTACCAGTAATATTTCAATAGCAGGTACGGCCCAAACAAAAAGCAGAGAGATCTGCCGGGGAAAGGGCTGACTAAGCATATCGTGCCGAAAACCGGCGATATTGAATAGTTTGGAACTCGCTGCATATACAAATAGCAGCATTACCAGAAATGTACAAATGATAAGGGTATTTTTACGCATACCCAAAACTACTCAGTCACTTCGTTTATAAATAGCGTACAAATACGCAATATTCGGGTACTTATTGAAATTTACGGATATCAAATAGTTTATTCCTGATTGCATAGCGGGTTAGTCCTGCCAGACTATGTACATTCATTTTCTTCATAATCCTTCTCCGGATGCCATCAACACTTCTTTCAGACAGGTTCAAGGTTTTCGCAATTTCCTTAGAAGAATTTTCCATGCAGATCATCTGTATAATATCTTTTTCCCTGGGTTCAAACAACCTGTTCTGTGCAATAATCATTGGATTAAATCGGCTATCTGTAATCGTTTGCATAATGCGGGATGAGGATGTGTTACAATGATAAAATTGTCCCTGATACACGGTTTTGATGGCATTCATAATTTCTGATGTGTCCGCGTTTTTAACAATATAACCCAAGGCCCCCGCTTCGAATGCCTCGCCAATGAGTTGTGCATCATCATAAGTAGAAATCACGATCTGTCCAATGGGCTGCTCTAGACCTGCAATCAGCCTGATAGCTGATATACCATCCAGTCCGGGCATTCGAAGATCCGTAAGCACAATATCCGGAGTATATTTCCTGGCCATTGCCACCAATTCCTGACCGTTTTCAGCAGTCGCAACAATTTCTATACCCGAAGCCCTGTTTAATAAATTCACCAGACCATCCCGATAAATTTCATGGTCATCGGCAATAATGACTTTTATTTTTTTATTCAATTTCATACCGGTCTTATTTTTTAGGTCCTGGTTAAGATGGGATGCGATAGATGCCCTGTTTAACAGCAAAAATCACCAGCCCTGCCAGAGATCGTACGCCGATTTTCTCCTGTATTTGCAACCTCATTCTTTCCAGTGTTCTGATACTCATCCCAATCAGTTTTGCTATCTCTTCATTTTTCCTTTCCTCGCATAGAAACAGAATGATCCTTTTTTCGGCTTCCGTCAATTCTATACCAGGTTTATTTTTATAAGGATCAAAACCACTCTCCAATATTTTTCTGGCCAGGTCAGGCGTAGTTGATATACAATAATAGGACTGGCCTTGTAATATCGTTCTGATAGCATGGATGATTTCACCCTTTGGTGCATTTTTAATGATATAACCCTGCGCACCCATTTTTAAAGCTTCGATGATTAACTGCTCATGATCAAAAGATGATAAAGCAATAATTCTTATTGTTGGAAACCTGACAACTATCTCCCGAATAGCCTCTAATCCTGAAAACAAGGGCATAACCAGATCTGTAATTACTACCTGGGGTTGCTGCTGCTCAACATATAAAAGTAAATCACGTCCGGTAGCTGCTTCTCCAACAATTTTCATATTTTTCTCCCGCTCTATTAAAAAACGCAAGCCATCCCTGAAAACAGCATGGTCGTCTGCAATGACAATTTTTATCGTTGGTGGTTCCTGCATAATCTATACCGGAATGTAAATTGAATAGCTAACTCCCTGTCCGGGTTGGGTACTCAGGTAAATGCTACCCTGTAACAGGTCTACTCGTTTAATAATATTATACAAACCCAATCCCTTGCTTTTTTTGGTAACACTAGCTTCATCAAATCCAATTCCATTGTCTGATAGCAACATGGAAAGCCGTTTTTTCTCTATCTCAATCCGGATATCCATTTTTGTTGCGAAAGCATGTTTACCTGCATTATGCAGTATTTCCTGAATAATCCGATAAATATGGATTTCCTTTTCTTTACCCAGCTGAATATCCGCTTCGGGAAATTGACAATCTACTTTTATAGAACCCGCACTTGTAACAGATAAACACAATTCTTTAATAGCCGGAAACAATCCTTTATGTTGTAATAAAATAGGCATCAGATTATTGGATATCTCCCGCATTTTTTGCATGGATATATCTATACAGTTCTCCATTTTTGCAATCAGCTCAATATCCTGTGGTAAAAGGGTTTCGAGACATCCGAGGTAGAGTTTTATGGCAGAGAGTAAGGGACTCAATTCATCATGAAGATCGGCAGCGATACGACCGCGTTCCTTCTCCAAAACTATAATTTCAGTGATTATTTTGTCTTTATAGGACAGTACCCTTTTTCGATGTTGCCTGATAACCGTTATCGTGTAGAAACTGAGAATAACCGCCAGGATGCCGGCGCCTATTAACAGGGTATAATAAATTCTCGCCTCGTGGGTATACATAGTATGGCTATTGCATATACCAGGTTAGTGAAAAAATTAATACTTAACAGAATCATAAAAAGATGAACGTAAAAAGGTTTACTAAAAGGTGGATGTAAAATATAAAAAGTTTCAATAAAAGCTTTATAACTGAAATAAAAAATAAAAGACAGACAACATAAAAATATTGTATTACTGATCAACCTTTTTTTCTCTGAGACTATCAGCATATTTACCTGATTAATACTTAAGTACAAAACAATAAAAGCATAGAATACCCGAAAAACAGCATTGATGGTTTGAAGAGAATTGAACACTAGATTCTCTAAAATCCATATTCCCAATCCGGTTAAGAATAGCAGATTATACCTGCTTCGATTTTTTGCATCATTCCACCGGAAAAAAATGAACAAGATGAGTGCATATTCCAATAATACATACATATTTGAGTTAACGAGGTTGGGGTGTTGGGTATTGACCAATATCATACTAATCAGTTCGTTTAATGAACC
>CAIYKV010000234.1 GCA_903926855.1 uncultured Bacteroidota bacterium
TAAGTTTTTGAGCGTGTATGGTAATTGATGAATGTGTTCAATGATAATATTGATATAACAGCTCCGGGCTTAAGCCCGGAGCTGTTATATCAATATTATCATTGAACACATTCATCAATTACCATACACGCTCAAAAACTTAATACGCATAATCTTGAGTTGCTCCCAGCTATAACTGTTTTCGCTTAATTCTTCCTGGGCTACCTGTAATGAGGAGGTTTCACAACTTTTAAAATAATCGATAATTTCTTCCTGGTCATATTCATCCAGCCATTCGTCTATGGCATAATCCAGGTTCAACTTGGTACCGCTGGCTGCAATGGTTTCCATTTCCTCTAATAATTCATCCAGTTTCAGACTCTTATTTTTGGCAATGGTTTCCAGTGGTATTTTTTTATCTACATTCTGTATAATGTAAATCTTATTATTCCCTTTGTTGGCCACACTCTTCATCACAAAATCATCCGGCTTCTCAATATTATTTTCTTCTACATATTTGGCAATCAGTTCTACAAAGGGTTTGCCGTATTTAATCGCTTTCCCTTTACTTACCCCCTGACATTTTTCCATTTCTTCCAGCGTAGTTGGAAAAATAGTGGCCATATCCTGTAATGAATTCTCGAGAAATATCACGAAGGGAGGAAGTGATTTCTTTTTGGCTTCCTTCTGACGCAACTCTTTCAGCATGGTGAAAAGGGTTTCATCTGCTGCTGCACCCGTTTGAGCGGCAGTCTCTCCTTCATCATCATCAGCCATGGCATCTTCAAACAAATTATTCAAAACAATCTTGAAGGAAACCGGCTTCTTTAAAAATTTCTGTCCTTTCTCCGTTATTTTCAATAAGCCATATTCTTCAATATCTTTTTTAATCAGGTTGCCAAGCAACATTTGTCTAACCAGACTATTCCAGAAATACACTTCTTTATCATTACCCAATCCATAAACGGGTAAAGCATCATGACGGTAAATACTGATCTGTGGAGTTAGTTTACCCATTACCACATTTACTATATAATCTGTTACAAAACGCTCATCCAAGGCCTGTATCACTTTGAGCACTTTACTTACATCGTCTTTCGCTTCAATTCTTTCTTTTGGATGCTTGCAATTATCACAGTTACCGCAATTGGGGGTATCCCATTCTTCACCAAAATAGTGAAGCAATATTTTTCTTCTGCAAACCGCACTCTCTGCATAGGCTACTGTTTCATCTATCAGTTGTGCACCCACTTCTCTTTCACTTAATGGCTTATCACGCATCAGGTGTTCCAGTTTGGAAACATCTTTGTGCGAATAGTATAAAACACAAATCCCTTCCATTCCATCTCTTCCGGCTCTTCCGGTTTCCTGGTAATAATTTTCTATCGATTTAGGAATATTAAAATGGATCACAAACCGGATATCCGGTTTATCGATACCCATACCAAATGCAATCGTAGCCACAATTACCTGTACATCTTCATTTAAAAACTGGTCTTGCCGCTCGGCCCGCAATTTCTGATCCAATCCGGCATGATAGGCTACGGCTTTAATATTATTCGCCACCAATAATTCGGCAAGCTCTTCAGTTGTTTTGCGGTTAAGGGTATAAATAATACCACTCTTGCCCTTATGACCTGTAATAAATTTTACAATATGCTTTACCGTATCCTCCTTCTTAATCTTAGGCTGTATCTCATAATAAAGATTGCTTCGGTTAAATGAGGATAGGAAAATATTCGGATCTCTTAATCCCAGGTTTTTGACAATATCACTTTTTACTTTCGGAGTAGCCGTAGCGGTTAAGGCAATCACCGGTATTTCAGGATTGATGATATCCATCATTTCCCGTAAACGTCTGTATTCCGGGCGAAAATCATGTCCCCATTCAGAAATACAATGCGCTTCATCCACGGCAAAGAAAGAAATGGGCAGGTCGCTAAAATATTCCAGGTTTTCCTGTTTGGTCAAAGTTTCAGGGGCAACATATAAGAGTTTGGTCTTGCCGGTGGTCAGATCATCTTTTACCGCTTTGATCTGGCCTTTATTCAACGAGGAATTTAAAAAATGGGCCACTTCGTCATTTTCACTATAGCCACGTACCAGGTCAACCTGGTTTTTCATCAAAGCAATCAGTGGAGATACAATAATGGCGCAACCGGGCATAATCATGGCGGGCAGCTGGTAACACAAGCTTTTTCCTCCGCCGGTAGGCATGATCACAAAAGTGTCTTTACCATTTAGCAGGCTATTGATCGATTTTTCCTGGGTTCCTTTAAATTCCCTGAATCCGAAATATTTCTCTAAAGCTGCATAAATATCATAGCTATGCTGTGGACCTGCTTTTTTAGCTGATGGCTTAGTGGATGAATCAGTTTTACCGGTTTTTCCGGCAGATTTGGGGGCTGCTTTCTTAGTAATCGTTGCCATGTATCAAAATCAATTTTCATCCCGCCGGGCGGAACACCTTTCAGACAGATAATTTAGTTCATTTACCGGAATTATTCGCTTAAATATGTTAAGCGGCTGGGTCAAGAAAACGGGTCCGGCGTTAATAATCTAGGGTATTAGCCTTCATTTTTGGTAATTCTTTCAAAAGAAGGGTGACAAAGTTAACGAAGTATGGCCGCAATACCTTCAGTTTCAATGTAAAGTTTACCTTTGCAGGGCATGAATGAATCTATACAGCAAACCGCCTTACGCACTATTCAGTTAGAAGCGCAATCTGTAGCGGGATTATCGGCTTTTATCGACGATTCCTTTGAGAAAGCCGTTTTGGCTATTCATACCAACAAAGGACGGGTAGTGGTAAGTGGTATTGGCAAGAGTGCCATCGTAGCCCAAAAGATCGTGGCTACTTTCAATTCTACCGGTACCCCCTCTCTTTTTATGCATGCAGCAGATGCCATTCATGGTGACCTGGGTATGGTTCAAAAAGAAGATATCGTATTGATTATCAGTAAAAGTGGTGAAAGCCCCGAGATAAAAGTACTGGTTCCCCTGATCAAAAATTTCGGAAATACCCTGATCAGTATGGTGGGTAATACGGAAAGCTTTCTGGCAGCTGAAGGAGATATTCTTTTAAATACCACGGTAAGTAAAGAGGCTTGTCCCAATAACCTGGCCCCCACCAGTAGTACCACGGCTCAAATGGTAATGGGGGATATTTTAGCTGTTTGCCTGATGCAGTTGAATGGTTTCAGCGGCCAGGATTTTGCCAAATACCATCCGGGAGGTAACCTGGGCAAGCGTTTATACCTGCGTATTTCTGACTTATACACAGCCAATGAAAAGCCAAAAGTGCTACCCTCGGCTGGTTTAAAGGAAGTAATTGTAGAAATCACTAAAAAACGGCTCGGCGTAACGGCCGTTACAGATGAAAAGGGAAATCTTACCGGCATTATTACTGATGGAGATTTGAGAAGAATGCTGGAAAAATGCGATGACCTGGGTTCGGTTACTGCGCAGGATATTTTAACATCCCATCCTAAAACAATAGCCCCTTCTTTACTGGCCGTAGAAGCTTTAGAAGTATTAAGGAAAAATGATATTAGTCAACTGGTAGTAGCCGAAAACGGAATTTACCTAGGCATTTTACATATCCACGACCTCATAAGGGAAGGAATTGTGTAAACGCCTGATGTTAATCAGCTACTGGTCAAAATAAGCCTGTAATTTTGCAGCGCCATACCACTTACTAAACGATTTGAATGCATGAAAAATAATCATCACTATGTAGCCATCATGGCCGGAGGAATTGGAAGCCGGTTTTGGCCCAAAAGTCGCACAGGTTACCCCAAACAGTTTCTGGACATATTGAATACGGGTAAATCTTTGATCAGGTGGACTTATGAAAGATATGCTGCTTTTATACCGGATGAAAATATCTATATCGTAACTTCTGCAGAATATAAGGATATTGTAAAAGAGCAATTGCCAGAGCTGAATCCGGATAATATTTTGGCGGAGCCCAGCAGAAAAAACACTGCACCTTGTGTAGCGTATATTTCTTTTAAGCTTTTACAAAAAGATCCCGAAGCTTCTCTGATTGTGGCGCCCAGCGACCATATGATTCTGGATAATGAAAATTTCAGAAAGATCACTTTGCAGGCTTTGGATTTTGTGGGACATATTAAATCCTTAGTTACCCTGGGTATTAAACCCACGCATCCCAATACCGGATATGGGTATATTCAACATGATGCAATGCCAGTTGCTGAGGGTATTTATAAAGTGAAAACATTTACTGAGAAGCCGAATATTGAGCTGGCAAAAACCTTTATTTCGAGCGGTGATTTTTTATGGAATGCGGGCATATTTGTTTGGAAAGTAAAAAATGTAGTCAAGGCATTTGAACTCTACCAGCCCGAAATGTATGAGTTGTTTGATGGTGAGATGGAACATTTTAATACTCCCGGTGAAAAAGAAGCCATTGACAGGATCTATCCGCTATGTACCAATGTATCTATCGATTTTGCCATTATGGAAAAAGCGGATAATGTATACATCATCCCATCTTCATTTGGCTGGAGCGATCTGGGTACCTGGAACAGTGCCTATGATAATCTTGAAAAAGACTACCTGGGAAATGCAGTTGCCGGTGAAAATGTAATCGTGATCGATGCTACCAAATGCATGGTTTCTGCCCCGCATGATAAATTAGTGGTACTTCAGGGTCTGGACGATTTTATAATAGTGGATACTGATGATGTATTACTCATCTGTAAAAAAGAAAAAGAGCAGTCAATTAAGGAATATGTTGCCGAAGTAAAAAGGAATAAAGGAGATAAATACCTGTAATCACCGTCTTTTTGATTGGTGGATAATGGGGTATTTTAGTAAAAACAGATGCCTGAATGAAAAATAAATAATAGCGGCAAGTAGCTTACTTGCCGCTATTATTTATCCGGCCAGTGACTGATTCTGAGTGAATAATTATTATTTTTGCTGATTCGCAAAGAGACGGATTTGATAACTGCACTAACTTATTAATGTATTGCACATGCCTCAAACAAGAACGCTCATAACCGGTACAGGAAGTTATATACCACCCAATATTAAAACCAACCGAGATTTCATCAACCAGCCTTTTTATGGTGAAGACCATGAGCGGATTGCCACACCTGCCGGTGAGATCGTAGATAAATTCAAAGATATCACGGGTATTGAGGAGCGCAGGTATGCGGATAAGGATATGAACACTTCAGATATGGCCATCATTGCAGCAAAATTGGCTATTGAAGATGCGAAACTGGATCCTGAAACTTTAGATCAGATTATTGTAGCACATAATTTCGGTAATGTGCTGGAGAATACGATTCAAACCGATGCTTTACCCGCACTTTCTTCGAGGGTAAAACAGGCATTGGGTATACAGAATCCTGATTGTGTGGCGTATGATATATTATTCGGATGCCCGGGTTGGATACAGGGTGTGATACAATCAGATGCGTATATTAAAGCAGGTATTGCAAAAAAATGTCTGGTAATTGGTGCCGAAACCCTGAGCCGTGTAATTGATAAATATGATCGCGATAGCATGATCTTTAGTGATGGTGCCGGTGCTACGATTATTGAAGCGGTGCCTGCATCTGAAACTGAAAGCGGTATCCTTGCTACCAGTGTACAAAGCCACTGTATTAACGAAGCATTTTACCTGCATTACGGCCAATCCAATTTACCCGGTTCCGATCCTGATGTTCGGTATATGAAAATGAAGGGACGCAAAGTATACGAATACGCCATCAAGAATGTGCCCCTGGCTATGAAAGCCTGTTTGGATAAAGCCGGTCTACAGGTTACCGATGTAAAAAAATTCTTCCTTCACCAGGCCAATGAAAAAATGGATGAAGGATTCGTAAAAGCCCTATACAAACTCTACGGCCTCAAAGATATTCCCACTGATATTATGCCCATGAGCATCCACAAATTCGGCAACAGCTCCGTAGCCACTATTCCCACACTATACGATATGGTAAAACACAGCCGTCTCAATAACCACGAAATGGAAAAAGGAGATATCGTCATGTTTGCTTCTGTAGGGGCGGGGATGAATATTAATGCGATTTGTTATCGGGTGTGAGGCAATTTGAAAATTTGAAAATGTGGTAATTTGAAAACTTGAAAATGGTTGGTTAGGATTACCCATAGAACACGAAATCAAATTCAACCTTTATTCACCTATTTGTTTTGAAATTTTAGAATGAATAAAATAATTTGAAATATGGCAATTTCATCCAAGTACTAAAGATTAAAATTATTTATTTATCATTACCGATAATTAGGAAATGGCAACTCACATTTTCAAATTTTCAAATTACCACATTTTCAAATTTAATACCCCCTCACATTCCTCCCATCCACATAATTCAAAAACGCTTTATTCACTACCCTGTTTCCGCCTGGGGTGGGGTAATTGCCTGTGAAATACCAGTCGCCGGTATTGGTGGGGCAACTGTCGTGGAGGTCTTCAATGGTTTGGTAGATTACCTGTATGGGAATGTTAACTCCGGCCGGCGTAATCAGCTGGGCTATTTTATCTGAAATTTCCTGGGTGGTAAAGGGTTTATAAATCTGTCTGACTACATTTTCTGTATGTAACTGATTCGTGCGTTGCAGTTCAGTAATTTTTTCCTGGGCTTCTTTGAGAATGTATTCCATATCTCTTTCTTTGAGCAAGGCGATGGCTGCACGGAATGCAATAAAATCGCCCAGTTTGCTCATATCAATACCATAGCAATCGGGGTAACGTATTTGTGGGGCAGACGAAACCACGATGATTTTTTTAGGTTGCAGTCTGGATAGTATGCGAACAATACTTTCTTTCAGCGTAGTGCCCCTTACAATACTATCATCAATCACAACCAGGGTATCTTCATTTTTTTTGACCGTACCGTAAGTGATATCATACACGTGCTGTACTATTTCATTCCGGTTGGCATCTTCGGTAATGAATGTGCGCAGTTTTACATCTTTGATAGCGATCTTTTCCTGGCGGATTTTCCGGTTTACCATTTCCTCCAGCTTCTCCGGTGTAAAATCATTACCCCAACTCAATATCCTTTCTACTTTGATTTTGTTCAGGTATTCCTCCATTCCTTTTACCAATCCATAAAAAGCTACTTCGGCGGTATTGGGGATATAAGAGAAAATCGTGTTCTTCAGATCGTATTGAATGCTCTCCAGCACTGTTTTACTTAAATGGTGGCCCAATGCAATTCTTTCACGGTATATTTTTTCATCACTACCCCGAGAAAAATAAATCCGTTCAAAACTACAGGCCCTTCTTTCTTTGGGTTCGAGTATTTTTTCCAGTTTGTAATTGCCATGATCGTCTACAATCAATGCCATACCCGGCATCAGTTCCAGCACTTCATTTTCACCCACATTAAAGGTGGTTCTGATAGCGGCTCTTTCGCTGGCAGCAACAATTACTTCATCATTAATATAATAATAAGCAGGACGAATACCATGTGCATCACGCAAAACAAAACTAAAGCCATTACCCAATAATCCCCCTACGGTATAGCCTCCATCAAATAAGGGGGCGGCTTTTTTGAGAACGGTTCCAATATCTGCTGCATTGGGATGGAGTTGATCTTCTTTCACCAGAAAATGATGAATCACTTCGAGCATGGCAGCCAAATCACTTTGCTTTTGAAATTCACCCGGGCTCATATTGATGAGATCAAATAGCTCATCGGTATTTACCAGGTTAAAGTTTCCGGCCAGGGCAATATTATTACCCGGCATCAGGTCTCTTTTGATAAAAGGGTGACAGAATTCTACATTATTTTTCCCCTGTGTACCATAGCGAAGATGTCCTAATAAAAGTTCACCCAAAAAAGGCAGGTGCCCTTTCATTAAGCCGGGGTGTGATTTGATATCGGGTTGGTATTTCTCCAGTTCAGTTATTTCTTGTCCGATTCTAAAGAAAAGATCGGCAATGGGTTGCTGTGCATTGCTTCGCATTCTATGTAAAAATGGATTACCGGGTTCGGTATTCAATTTTACGGCTGCGATTCCGGCACCATCCTGTCCGCGGTTATGCTGTTTTTCCATCAGCAGGTATAGCTTATTCAGGCCATAAGTAACAGCTCCATGCTGCTGAAGGTAATAAGAGAAAGGTTTTCGCAATCGAATGAAGGCCAGGCCACATTCGTGTTTGATATCGTCGCTCATGATGGTTATTAAAAGAAAGTGGCGAAGTTACAACTCCGCCACATTTTCTTAGATTAATTGTATACAGGGGCAATTTCCGGGTGTACCGACTCTGCCAACCACAAAAACTCATTGGTAAATTGCTCAATATTCTTTTCAAATGAGGGGTCCGTCAGGTTACCTTCTGCATCAAATTTCTTATCTACCATCGGGGTTACGAGCATAAAGGGGGAAGCAATACCAAATAAAGCGGGTATCAACAGCAGCAATTGCTGGCTGGACCGCATTCCACCCATAGCCCCAGGCGAAGCGGTTACAATTCCAAAAGCTTTATGTGCCTGTTTGGGGAAATGATCCAGCAGGTTTTGCAAGGCCGGCGAATAGCTGCCATTGTATTCCGGTGTTACCAAAATATACGCATCGGCAGCAAACATTCTTTCTGCCAGGGGTTTATAGGCTTCAGGGGTCTTATCTACACTCATAAATACATGCTGCAACAAAGGAAGGTTCCATTCACGCACATCAATAATATTTACAGTATGGCTAGTTTTCTCTGTCAAGTATTTCTGTAAAAACAGCGCAACCCTGTTGGAAACACTATCCTTTCTGGGGCTGCCTGATATAATTTCGATATTCATATACTCTATTTTACGATAAAACAATCTGCCTGCTAAAGCAATAACCCAATTTTTAGATTATGACTACTTCATTATCTATAACAAAAAACTTTGCCTACTGTTCAATCAACTTTATTGAATATTACTATTGATCTCTATTTCACCCAATAATGTTTTAGACACCGGGCAGGCTTTGGCTATTTGCAAAAGTCTTTGCTTTTGATCTTCAGCAATCTCTCCATGGATAGTAATCTGCCGGGTAAATACTGTTTTCCCTTCTATTCTCTCCAATGAAACTGTTACTTCAATACCCGGAACTATCCATCCCTTTTTATCTGCATACATCCGTAAAGTAATTGCTGTACAACTGGCCAGTGATGCTTCCAGCAATTCATCAGGTGCGGGAGCAGTGTCTGCTCCACCTAATTCCTTTGGTTCATCTGCTGAAAATTTATGTCTTCCACTCTCTAATTGTACCTGGTAATTTGTGGAAGCAATACTGGCTTTTGTCATACGTTACTTATTTAGTCTTCCATACAGTTATTGGATAATACCCATATAATTAGTCCTTTTTACATAGATAGCTACTGCATTCAGTAATACGAGTAAAATACCTATACCTGGCTGATGTGCAATCAACAACTCAAACAATAAAATATTCACTGAAATAGGTGCAATCAGTAATAATGCCAATGCGCGTGTTTTGGGAATAATCATCAATACACCACAAGCCAGTTCTACTATTTTTACAAAGAGCAAAAATTTGGTGGTAAATAATAACCCTATAAAGGTACCCGCATCACCGGACATAGATTGCATTGGAATAAAATGTAAAAAATAGTTAGAGCCGAATACCAAATAAATGAGTGATAGAAAATAGACCGGGATATTGGTTAGGAGTTTCATGGTTACTAGTTGATGGTTTGTAGTTGTTGAAAGTGATAGGTGGGTTTAGGGTTGTTTTTTGGTTGATGTTTTTTTGTTAGGCTTGTTTGATCATTTGTACGTTGAAATGAAGTTTTACTTCGTCGCTAACTACGATACCACCTGCTTCGGTTGTTGCGCTCCATACCAGGCCAAAATCCTGGCGGTTGATTTTTCCGCCGATTTCAAAACCTGATTTTACTTGACCATAAGGATCAGTGGCAGTTCCACCATATTCTACAGCCAGTTGAACGGGTTTCGTTACACCTTTGATGGTAAGATTTCCGTTAAGTACATATTCTTCAGCGGTTACTTTTGTAAAAGACGTAGATACAAATGAGAGGGTAGGATATTTTGCGGCTGCAAAAAAATCATCACTCTGTAAATGACCATCACGCTGTTCGTTATTGGTGCTGATACTCGCGGTTTCAGCTTCAAATGAAATTTTTGCATCGCTGAAATCAGCAGCTTCTGCTTCCATGGTTGCATCAAATTTTGTAAAGCTTCCGGTTACAGAAGTAATCATGAGGTGTTTCACTTTAAAAGTGATTTCACTGTGGGCGGCGTCGATTTTGTAAGTTGACATTTTGTTTAGTTTAGGGTTTATTGTTTAGGGTTTAGGGTTGTTGATAGTTGTTTATTCTTCGATTAAAACACCCATCTTTCCTTGTTGGTAATCGCGGAAAGCTTCCATGAGTTGGGTTTGGTTATTCATTACAAAGGGACCATGAGAAGCAACGGGTTCGTTGAGGGGTTCGCCGGTTCCTATGAATAAGCGTGTGTTTTGTACTGCTTCCAGTTCAAATCCTTCTCCATCAAGATTGAATACGGCAACATATTTCTCTTCTACATTACTGTCACCGGTAACTTTTACCTGACCTTCCATCACATAGATAAACGCATTATGAGAATTCGGGATATTGAAAAAGAATTTTGCTCCCTGTTTCATATCGGCAGTAAATGTGTTTACCGGCGATAATGGATGGATGGGGCCGGTTATTCCATCCAGCGTTCCGGAAATAATATTTACCGTTGTTAATCCATCAGCTGAATGGAGCACGGGGGTTTGCTCCTTCGTAAGCGGATAATAAGCTGGGATATCCATTTTATGCTTGGCAGGCGTATTCACCCATAACTGGATCAGTTCCTGCTTGCCGCCTAATTCATGAATATTTTCAGGGGGTCTTTCACTATGTATGATGCCCATTCCGGCATTCATCCATTGGGTTCCTCCGGAATACACGATATTATCATTACCCCGGCTATCCCGATGATGCACTCCGCCTTGGAAAATAAAACTCACAGGCGAAAAACCACGATGCGGATGTGGACCAACGCCCGCATGTTTGGGTGCAATATGCGTGGGTACTTTCAGGTCGGCATGGTGTAATAATAAAAACGGATCTATCTGTTCAGCTTTGCGTGAGGGAAAAGGCTGCCTGATAGGCATGCCACCCATATCCATGGGCTGTGCGTATAAAATCGATTGGATGGTTCTGTTCGTTGACATGTTTATTCTCCTGTAATTTTCATAGGTATATCGATCAATAAAAATTCCGCATCGGTGTTTGCCTGTATTTGAATGGAATCGGTTTCTGAAATACCCAGACCATCTCTTTGTGACAATGACTGATCCCCAATGGTTATATTTCCTGTTAGCACAAATACATATACCCCATTTCCGTTTTTGCGGATGGTATATTCTGTTGTACCTTCTTTTGATAAGTTGGCTAATGAAAACCAGGCATCCTGGTTAATCCATACTGCTTTCTCATCATCAGGTGCCACTACGGTTACCAATTGATTGGCCCTATCGGTTGGCAGAAATGTTTTCTGCTCATAACGGGGAGCAATATTTCTGTTTTTGGGGAATACCCAGATCTGTAGAAATTTTACTTCCTTATCCTTATTCGCATTCATTTCGCTATGCTCTATGCCCGAACCGGCACTCATGATTTGTACATCATTTTGGCGAATGATCTTGTCTCTTCCTGTACTGTCTCTATGATGCAGGTCGCCGGAAAGCGGAATGGAAACGATTTCCATATTATCATGCGGGTGTTTCGAAAAACCCATACCTGCACTTACCGTATCATCATTTAATACCCGCAATGCACCAAAATGCATGCGTTCTGGGTTATGATACTGACCAAAACTGAAACTATGGTAACTGTTCAGCCAGCCGAAATTGGCATGACCCCTGCTATCTGCTGTATGTAAAATCGTTTTCATTGTTAATTATTTATTATTTATGTGTATATACATCTATTTAGTTAAAAAAAATCACTCTTCCGTTTTCCGCAATTTCTCTAATAGCGAATTCAGTTTTTCTGCATCCTCACAATTCATCATAAACCGGTTATCATCCATTGACTTATCCAGGATCCTGGTACTGGCTTCCAGTATGGCTATCCCACTCTGGGTCAGGGTAATTACCGTTTCCCTCTTATCTATCTGGGAAGTGGCCCTTTTTACGAGCTTTTTCAATTCCAATCTGTCAATGATTCTGGGTACGTTGGAACTTTTTTCAATCATCCGACAAGCCACATCTCTCACACACATTTGCTCCGGGTATTTGCCTTTCAGTATTCTTAATACATTGTATTGCTCATGAGTTAATCCAAACTCTTTCAACTCCTTACTCATCACTGTTTTCAGCCACCAGGCCGTATACAGCGTATTCAATACTGCCTTTTGCACTTCGCTTTTGAATTTTGTACTTTGTATAGCCTGTTCTAATTTCACAACACAAATGTATGTACATACATTCAATTGTCCAAATAATTCTATAAAAAAAGCCCGTTCCTACTGGAACGGGCTTTTAAACTGGTATTTTCTTTACTTAATTTCTGGCTTTGGCTGCATTATCTGCGGCATTTCTCCATTCGTCAAGTCCGGCGCATGATCCAAATTCTTTGTCAATCAGTACATAATAGGTTGGAATATGTTCCTTGAACCATTTTTCCAGTACTGAGCTTCTTTTTTCTTCCTGGGCTCTTTGGGCTATCCGGTTATAATCTTCTTTCAGGTTTTCACGATGCGGCTCTGTTCTGTTTTTCAGATAGATCAATCTTACCACTTTCCGGTTACGCTCATCCGTATACACCTGTGGCTGTGAATATTCGCCGGGTTTTAAAACACTGATGGGTTTGATCATGTCTTTATCCAACTGATCAATATTCACGAATGTAGAACCATCTCTTTGAGAAGCAGCAGCACCTGCATTAAATTTACTATTCTCGTCATCACTATACTTACTAACGGCTGCGCCAAAACTTATCGATCCGGAAATGATTTTTTGTCTGATCGTATCCAGTTTATGTTTGGCCTCATTGATCTCGTCATCCGATACCGGTGGAATACGGAGGATATGTTTTACAACGGCTTCATCACCTGAGCGACTGATCATTTGAATAATATGCAAACCGAATTTGGATTTGATAACGGGTGATACCTGGCCTTCTTTCAACCGGAAAGCTGCAGACAGAAAAGTTGGATCCCATGAATTTTTATCATTACGGTTTAATGTGTATTGACCACCGTTTTCTTTTACTGCAGGATCTTCACTGTATAATTTTGCCAGCTGGTCTATTTTTTTAGTACCCGCTTCTATCTGCCTTTTGTAATCATACATTTGTTTGGAAACATATTCTTCCACATCCTTATTTGCTTTAGGATATACTACAATCTGACTTACTTCAATTTCACTTTCATAAAAAGGAAGACTGTCTTTCGGGATCTTGGCAAAATAGGCTTTTACTTCTGTAGGAGTAATCTTAACACCATCCACGATCTTGCTCTGCATTTGATCGGCTAATTTTTTCTCGCGAAAACCTTCTTTAAAATCTTCTTTGATCTGGTAAACGGTTTTGCCGGCAATCTCTTCCAAGATATCTTTTGATCCATACTGTTGTATGAACATTCGGATCTGGTTATCCAGCGCAGCATCTACTTCTTCATCACTTACATGCAATGAATCTTTTTGCGCCTGTAGTACCAGTGCTTTTCTGATCAACTGGCTTTCAAGTACCTGGCACTGATCGGGGATAAGGCTATTATCCTGACCCTGGGCCTGCCTTTTCATATCGGCAATGGCATTAATAATATCGGAGCGGAGAATGATTTTATCACCCACCTGACCCACGATCTTATCCGCAATTACTTTCTTACTCTGGGCATACACAGATCCTCCCAAACAGCCGGCGATGATGATAATACCTAAGATAAACTGTTTCATATTGTTCAATAGTAACCAAAAATAGCTATTCACTGGCTTTTTTGGGGATTGTGAAAGGCTTTTAACAAAACAAAAACCAACCGCAAGCGGTGGTTTATGGTTTAGGATTTAGCGTTTAAGGTTAATTTCCTTCAAAATTCGATATCCCCTGTTCAATATTCGATATTCTACAAGGTCCGTTTTACTTCCTCTTCTTCAAAGGCTTCAACAATATCGCCTACCTTAATATCATTATAGTTCTTAATGGTTAAGCCGCACTCCATATTGGAAGCCACTTCCTTGGCGTCGTCTTTGAAGCGTTTCAGGCTGCCCAGTTCGGCACTTTGACCCTCTCCTTTTGGATACTCCACAATTCCATCCCGGATAATACGGATCTTGCTATTACGTGCGATCTTTCCTTCCAGAACAAAGCAACCGGCAACCGTGGCTTTATCAAATTTGTACACTTCACGTACTTCCACATTGGCCGTAATCTTCTCCTGGTATTTGGGTTCCAGCATCCCCTCCATAGCGCTCTTGATCTCGTCGATAGCGGTATAGATAATGGAATATAATTTGATTTCAACGCCTTCTGTTTCAGACAATTTGTTGGCCTGCATAGAAGGTCGCACATTAAATCCAATAATGATGGCATCTGAAGCCGTGGCCAGCAATACATCACTTTCAGAGATTTGTCCAACCCCTTTATGAACCACACGAATCGCAATTTCTTCGGTAGATAATTTCTGTAAGGAATCACTTAAGGCTTCCACAGATCCATCCACATCACCTTTGATAATGATGTTCAGTTCCTTAAAGTTACCCAGTGCCAAACGGCGACCAATCTCATCCAGGGTAATATGTTTTCTGGCACGCAGTCCCTGCTCACGCAATAACTGGGCTCTTTTAGTTGCCACTTCTTTTGCTTCGGCTTCATCATCAAACACCCTGAATTTCTCACCTGCCTGTGGTGCACCATTCAATCCCAGCATTACCACGGGAGTAGAAGGTGGTGCAATTTCAATGCGTTGGTTACGCTCATTAAACATGGCTTTAACGCGACCATAATGTTGTCCGGATACGATCAGATCTCCCTGACGCAGGGTTCCGTTCTGTACCAATATTGTGGCAACATATCCGCGGCCTTTATCCAATGAGGCTTCAATAATGGTACCGGCGGCTTCTCTTTTCGGATTGGCTTTCAGGTCCAATACTTCTGCTTCCAGCAATACTTTTTCCAGCAGTTTATCTACGTTTAATCCCTGTTTGGCAGATAGTTCCTGGTTCTGGTATTTACCACCCCATGATTCTACCAGGATATTCATTTGAGATAACTGCTCGTATATTTTCTGCGGGTTAGCCCCGTCTTTATCAATTTTATTCACCGCAAAAATCATCGGTACACCGGCAGCCTGTGCGTGACTGATGGCCTCCTTGGTTTGAGGCATTACGGCATCATCCGCTGCAACAACAATAATGGCAACATCGGTAACTTTTGCACCACGTGCACGCATAGCGGTAAACGCTTCGTGACCGGGAGTATCCAGGAAGGTGATGGCTTTGCCATTAGGAAGGGTTACTTCATAGGCGCCAATATGCTGGGTAATACCACCCGCTTCACCCGCTACCACATTGGCACTACGGATATAATCGAGTAATGAGGTTTTACCATGATCTACGTGACCCATGATGGTGACAATAGGTGCACGTGGAACCAGGGCTTCTGCTTCATCCTCTTCTTCTTCTTCCTCCATTTCATCGGCATCTTCAATACCAATGAATTCTACTTCAATACCAAATTCGCTGGCAACCAGTTCAATCACTTCCGCATCCAAACGCTGATTAATGGATACCATTACACCCAGGTTCATACACTTGCCAATTACATCGGCAAAGCTTACATCCATCAGGTTAGCCAGTTCACTAACGGTTACAAATTCTGTAACCTGTAGCTTATTATCTTCCGTCATTTCGCCCATGGCCTCTGCCGCTTCATCGCGTTTTGCGCGGCGGTATTTGGCTTTCAGGCTCTTTCCACGTCCGCCCGTACCAGATAATTTGGCCTGGGTTTCGCGTATTTTTTCCTGTATGGCTTTCTGATCAATTTCTTTATCCTCTCTTCTTACTTGTGGACCTCTGTCACGGTTACCACCGCCACCTCTGTTACCACCTCCGCCACCACCGGCTGGTCGGTTAAAATTACCGCCGCCTTGTCCGCCACGGTTATTATTAGCCGGAACAATCGGACGATTTGGTCCGGTTGGTTTGCCATTGGCATCGGTTCTGTTAACAGTACCCTGTTGGTTAGCACCGCCGCCGGTTTGTGCACCACCTGGTCCGTCTCCTTTTTTATCTACCGGAATACGTTTGCGTTTGCGTTTCTCATCCCTGCCCATTGGTTTGGGACGGGTATCGCTGTTAACAGGAAGCTCAATTTTACCGAGGATTTTAGGACCCTCCAGCTTATCGGCTTTAATATTTTCAATAGTTGGGCCAGCTTCTTCTTCGTGAACAGGCGTTGGGGCCGGTGTTGGAGCAGGCGCTGCTATTTCAGCAGCTTTTTCAACAATCTCTTCTTCTTTCTTTTTTGCTTTAGCCGGTTTTACTTCTTCCGGTGCTATGGTTTCTTCTTCTGCTTTGGCGTCTTTTTTCTTGGCAGATTTTTTAGGTCTGGTAGATGAATCGATAGCAGACAGATCAATCTTGGTTACAACAGTTGTGCCTTCCAGTTCGGGGGCATCAATTTTTACAAAATCCGGTTGAGTTACTTCGGCAACTACAGGTGTGGGTGCAGTTACTACCGGCTCAGGTTTCGGGGCTTCTTCTACAGGCTTCGGCTCTTCTTTGGGAGCTGCCGGAGCGGATTTCTTTTCATCTTTCCTGAATGTGATCTCTTCTTCGTCTTTCTTTTTCTTGGTTTCTCCTTGTGCACCTTTGGGAATTTCTACCAGATCGGCTTTATTCTTGGCTACTTTATCGCCCTGGAACTCTGCCTGTAGTGCATAGTATTGGTCTTCCTGGAGCTTTGCGGTAGGCTTCAGGTCATCGCGGTTAAATCCTTTCTTCACCAGGAATTCAATAAGGGTGTCCTGACCCACATTAAACTCTTTGGCGGCTGCTAACAGTCTTGGTAATTTCAGTTCTGACATTCAGTTTTTTTTAGTCCCTGAACCCTGCCTTTCTATCATGCAGGATTCATTTGTATTTATATGCTCCATCTGTCAAAGTGTATTTCCTGAAGGAACCTATACTTCGACAAAGATAGTCTCTTAATTGCTGCTTACTCTTCTCTGTCAAACTCTTCCTGTAATACCTTTCTCACATCCTGGATGGTTTCTTTTTCCAGATCGGTTCTTCTTTCCAGTTCTTCCGCTGTCAACTTCAGGATACTGCGTGCAGTATCACAGCCAATGCGCTTGAATTCTTCAATAACCCATGGCTCGATCTCATCGCTAAATTCATCCAGGTCAATATCAAATTCATCAACAGCATCTTCATCTTCACGGTACACATCAATTTCATAGCCGGTAAGTTCACAAGCCAGTTTGATATTTACCCCACGGCGACCGATAGCCAGGGAAACCTGGTCGGCTTTCAGGTACACTTCTGCATGTTTGCCTTCATTATCCAGCTCCATATAGCTGATCTTGGCAGGTGTTAATGAACGCTGGATCAGTAACTGGATATTGGTGGTAAAATTGATCACATCAATATTCTCATTCTTCAATTCACGAACAATACCGTGAATACGGCTTCCTTTCATACCTACGCAAGCACCCACAGGATCAATACGATCATCGTAAGATTCTACGGCTACTTTGGCTCTTTCTCCCGGATCGCGTACAATTTTCTTAATGGCAATCAGTCCGTCGAATATTTCAGGCACTTCAATTTCGAGCAATTTGGCCAGGAACAGCGGACTGGTTCTTGACAAGATAATAACAGGTGAATTATTTTTCAGGTCAACCCTTGCCACTACAGCGCGGATATTCTCACCTTTCTTAAAATAATCCTGTGGAATCTGTTCTGATTTGGGGAGGATCAGTTCATTACCTTCTTCATCCAGCAACAATACCTCTTTTTTCCAAACCTGGTAAACTTCAGCGCTGATTATCTCGCCGATACGGTCGCCATATTTTTTAATCAATACATTTTTCTTCAGGTCGCTGATACGGCTGGCCAGGGTTTGTTTTGCGGCCAGGATGGCGCGACGGCCAAAATCAACCATATCAACTTCTTCATATAATTCTTCACCAACTTCAAAATCGGGTTCGATTTTAGAGGCATCAGAATAGCCAATTTCAGCCAGTGGATCCAGTACTTCTCCATCTTCTACAATCATACGGCGACGGATGATTTCCAAATCACCTTTCTCCGCATTTACGATTACGTCAAAATTATCGTCACTGCCATATTTTTTTCGAAGCAGGGTTTTGAATACGTCTTCTACCACTTTCATCATCGTGGGACGGTCGATATTCTCTGCGTCTTTGAATTCCTGGAATGCCTCAATTAGGTTGATACTAGCCATGTGTTAATGTTTAAGTTCCCTGCCCCGACCGAAACCGGAACGATTTAAAATTTAATTTGAACGGTTGTTGATTTTATATTGGTAAATGGAATAACCAGTTGTTGTGTTACCGCTTTCTTTCCTTTGCCCTCAGTATGTTCTATGATGATATCCGATTCTGCTACTTCCAGCAATTTGCCTTCTTTGCGGGTATCATCGGTAAACAATACTTCTATCTCTCTTCCGATGTTTTTTACATACTGGCGGTGCAGTTGTAAGGGTTCGTCCAGTCCCGGTGAGGAAACTTCCAGTGAAAATTCTCCCTCCGGATAAATGCCCAGTTCTTCGATCATCTTATACAGTTTGCGATTAAACTGTACACATTTTTCGATAGGCAATCCTTTATCACCATCCAGAAATACTTTTACATTATGGGTGGGTTTGATGCGGATAGACACACAAAAATATTCTGTTTCATCGGCCAGCAAATTGCTTACCAGCTTTTCTATCTCCTGTAAATGTGCTTCGTTTGCCATACCTAAAAAGGAGAAGGGAACGGTAGCCGTTCCCTTCTCTTGATTCGTTTGATAGTGCAAATATAGGGGAAGGGAGAATTTTCACCAAATTTCTTACTCACCCCCTGACCCCCTCTCTACGAGTAGAGAGGGGAAAGAGACTGAGGGAGTTGATTTTCCTTGAACTGGACAATTCCGCAATAATGTTTTGACCCAATCAATTCTTTCGCCCCTCTCTATTCATAGAGAGGGGCCGGGGGTGAGTATTTATTTAGTTACTACCTTTACCCCTATGTTCAAGATTATCATATACGGTTTCCTGCTCTATATGCTGTATAAATTCATATTTGAGCTGGTAATTCCGGTTAGTAAGGCAACGGTACAAGTAAAAGACAAGCTCAGGCAAATGCAGGAGCAACAGGCGCAACAACAAAATCAGGCGCAGCAGCCGGTTCAGACAGAGGCAAAAACTACGGCCAAGGATGCGGATTATATTGATTTTGAGGAGGTTAAGCCTTAGGGATTTTTGGCTGTAGGCCATTGGCTTTTGGCCATTGGCTGTTGGCAGATTGGTGATTTACCTTATTGATATTACCATTTACCGCTTTTGTAGTTAATTTCTATGGAGCTGGCTAATCGCCACTATCTGTTGCTTTTTATCAAAACATCTAAACTATTCGGTTCAACCCACCCAAAGCCAATGGCCAAAAGCCAACAGCTAATAGCCCTCAAATCCAATAGCTAACTGCTAATAACCCCCTCAAAGCCCCAAATCAAGCACCGTCCGCGGGGCAACCAGGTGTATGGTTTGTAGTCCGGCTTCTTTGGCTCCTTCTATGTTTCCAAGGGTATCATCTATAAAAAGCGTTTCTGAAGGATTTAGGTTTTGTTCTTTAAGGATATATTGGAACGATGCGGGGTAAGGCTTGCGGAGACCCAGTTCATGGGAATAATAGGCTTTGCTAAACAGATGGTTGAATTGACTACGGTCATTTTCTTTTTGCAGGATATCCATGAATCCTTCGTAGTGAATCTGGTTGGTATTGGAATAGAGGAACAGTTTGTAGCGGATGCTTAATTCTTCCAGCCAAACCAGTCTTTCTTCGGGGAAATCGAGCAATAGCGCATTCCAGGCGTCTTTGATCTGGGTATTGGATAAAGTGGTTCCGGTACCCTGACGAAAAGCTTCATAAAACTGATTGGGCGAAATTTTACCGGTTTCGAGGTCCTCGAAAAGATGGTTGGCAAAATGCTGGTTAAACATATCCGGGAATTGGGTAATGCCCAGATCGATAAACGCCTGTTCGGTTTTTTTGAAATCGATATTCATAAAAATACCGCCGAGGTCGAAAATGATGTTTTTGATGGGATGCATGGTACAAAGCTAGGTGGAGGATCGAAATAATGGGCAATCCAATTGAAAATTAGCTTCTTGTTATGTGGTATATTTTTCTATTTTTGCGCCTCTTATGATTTTCGGGTAAGAGAAAATTGAAAAGTTCTTATTTACATATTAGAAAACAACCCAGTTGTTTTCGGGCCTATAGCTCAGTTGGTTAGAGCATCCCGCCGCATTGGCGGGAGAGTCCCGGGAATCAGCAGGAGTTCTTTTATATTTTTGAAAACAACCCAGTTGTTTTCGGGCCTATAGCTCAGTTGGTTAGAGCATCCCGCCGCATTGGCGGGAGGGTCCTGGGAATCAGCAGGAGTTCTTTTATATTTTTGAAAACAACCCAGTTGTTTTCGGGCCTATAGCTCAGTTGGTTAGAGCACCTGACTCATAATCAGGGGGTCCCTGGATCATGCCCAGGTGGGCCCACTTGAAAATCAACCACTTATGATTTGTTTCATAGGTGGTTTTTTCTTTTGTGCCAGGTTTGTGCCAGGTTTTGAGTTTTTTAAGTGAAAACAGAGGTTAATGAAAGTGAAGGGTTAGAATTGTTAGAATATGATTTATTATATAGATTTAAAGGAATTATTTGTCTTATTGATTAACCAATTAGAATTAAATTACATATATAAAGATTAAATGAGAACTAAATGGACATTAGAAAAGTGTCTTGAAATATCAAGGAAATATGAATCTTTTATAGAATTTAGAAAGAATCATAATGACGCTTTTTGTGCTACAAATAGAAATGGATGGCAAGAAGTGGTTTTCAAACATTTAAGTAAAAATGATACTAAATGGAAATTGAAAGCATAATGTGAAAAGATCGATGAAATTGAACAGGCTAAACCGGAGCAAACTGACATCTTTTTTATGGTCACTTTCGTCTGGATTACCCTGCATCGTGATTACCGGTATTGACTGCTCTGTGATTGCGGTTATTGTATTATTAGCAGTGTAATTTGCACGGACTTCAATTAACTCAAATATTCCTACACATTATCTCAGGTGATTGTAATGATAAGTAAATTTAGAAATTAAATAATGAATGAGTCAATTGAAAACCTATTTATTTTTAGTGGCCGCTTCAAAAATCCTAGCGAAATTTCCACCACCGATTTTTCCGATCTCGGCTTCATTGAAGCCAGTCTTTAAGAGTGCATCAACTACTGTGTAATA
>CAIYKV010000235.1 GCA_903926855.1 uncultured Bacteroidota bacterium
AAAGGATGGATATGCTTTGCAATTGGCAGTTAAAAAAGGGTATCGGGTATTGATTATTACAGGAGGGAATGCGCCTGAGGTGAAAGAGCGATTGGTGAAATTGGGGATTTCGGAGATCTGGATGAAAGTGGAAGACAAAGCTGCGGTGTTGAAAGAATATATGGAGCAGCATGGTTTAGTAAAAGAGGAAGTATTGTATATGGGGGATGATATGCCAGACAGACAGGTGATGTTATTGGCGGGATTGCCTTGTTGTCCTGCCGATGCAGTACAAGACATTAAGGAGGTTTCGGTATATGTATCGCCGATAAAAGGCGGCGAAGGTGCTGCCAGGGATGTGATTGAAAAAGTTATGAAATTGCGGGGTAATTGGGGGGAAGATACTACGGTAAGGGCCAGATAGCGTTAGTGTATTTGCGTAAACATTTTTGCGCTCATGATAAACAGATATTTTGAAATTAATTACTGCATTTTTCCGCTTGGTTCGTTGGCCTAATCTCCTGTTTATCGTGATTACACAGGTACTGTTTGAATATTGTATTTTTCAGAAAGTGTATGCAGGAACGACGGTGTATGAAGGCGAGGGTAAACAATTTTTATTTATTGTAATTGCTTCTGTGCTGATAGCCGCAGCAGGATACATAATCAACGATTATTTCGATTTGAATATCGACCAGATCAATAAACCCGATAAAGTAGTGGTGAACCTGATTATTAACAGGCGCTGGGTGATTTTCTGGCATATGTTCTTAAGCCTGCTTGGCTTTTTTTTCACCGGGCTCGCTTTCCCATTATCAGCATACTGGTACCTGGTATTAGCCAATCTGGTTAGCATCGTATTGCTTTGGTTTTATTCTACCAATTTCAAGAAAAAATTATTGATCGGTAATATTATCATATCCCTGTTAACTGCCTGGGTAATTGCGATTCTGTATTTCTCAAAATATCCTTTGCGGCTCAATCATTTATTAAACATCGATCATAATGAAATCCGCTTATTTCGATATACAATTGTATATGCATCATTTGCTTTTGTTATTTCTTTGATAAGAGAAGTGATCAAGGATATGGAAGACAGGGATGGTGACAGAAAATATGGTTGCCGAACCATGCCGATTGTATGGGGGATCAATGCGAGCAAAGTATTTGTGGGGGTTTGGCTGGTGGTATTAATCGCAGCTCTGGTGATTTTGCAATTATATGTGATACCCTTTGGATGGTGGTTTAGTATTGTCTATTGCCTTTTCTTGATTATTGCGCCACTTATTTGGATATTGGTTTCTTTGTTCAGGGCCCAGTCACAGGCTGATTTTCATCTCTTAAGCAGTGTTGTAAAATTTGTTATGTTTACCGGAATTCTTTCCATGATTTTTTTTCGGATATATGCATGATAGATAAGTAAATGAATAACCGGCAACTACATTATTCTTAGCCAATATAAGTATACTATGCAGGATATTATTCTAGCTTCCCAGTCGCCCCGAAGAAAAATGTTATTGGAATGGGCGGAAGTACCCTTTGAAATTATTGTAAAACCTACTCCGGAAGATTTTCCGGAACAGCTACCCATTGCAGAAGTTGCTGAATATATAGCAAGAGAAAAAGCAAAAGCTGTTCAGGCCTTTGTTCAGGATGCCTATCATGGTCAGTATGCAAACAAAACCATTTTAGCCGCAGATACCATTGTGGTGTTAGGGGATACCGTTATCGGTAAACCCAAAGACCGTGAGGATGCGATCCGTATCTTAGGTTCTTTATCGGGTAAACAGCATTCGGTAATTACCGGCGTGGTGATTCTTCATCCCGAAGGGGAAATCGCTTTTTCTGATCGAACCGAAGTCAGTTTTTATCCATTAACAGAAGAACAAATTGTTTTTTATGTAGATAAATACCAGCCTTACGATAAAGCAGGAGCTTATGCCATCCAGGAATGGATTGGCGTGGTAGGTATCCAATCTGTAAAAGGAGATTTTTATAATGTAATGGGCTTGCCGGTCAGCCGGGTGATACAGGCATTGCATACAATAAATAACTAAACAAAAATCAGGTATTTACCGCAAGGATTTCTCCAGTATTTTTTCAATCCGCATCTAAAGCGGATTGTATGAACGAAAAACTACTTCAATTCATCTGGGAGTTTCAATATTTTCAGCAGTCAGGTTTATTTACTTCGCAGAGTGAGGCGCTGACTATTTTGAATCCCGGTAAAAGAAACCATCACCAGGGACCTGATTTTTTGGATGCGCTGATCCGTATCGGAAATACTACCTGGGCAGGTAATATAGAAATACATACACTGGCATCTGATTGGTATAAACACCATCATACTGCTGATAAAAATTATGCTCATATTATTTTGCATGTAGTATGGGAAGAAGATGTTCCTGTATATGATGGTAACGGCCATCTTTTTGCTTCTCTCGCATTACAAAACCGGGTATCAAAATATTTATTGGATCGGTATCGGCAGGTAATGGAAAATAACCGGAATATACCCTGTTATTCTTTTCTTCCTGCTTTACAGGATCTTGGATGGATTGCCTGGAAAGAAAGGCTGGCGGCAGAAAGACTTGAAAGAAAATCGGCGCAGGTACTCGCATTATTCAAACAAAACGGTGATCATTGGGAAGAACTATGCTGGTGCATGATGGCAGCCAATTTTGGGGGTAAAGTAAATGGATTGCTTTTCAAACTGGTAGCAGAGAGCATTCCGATTGCTTTATTGCAGCGACATCGAAAACAGTTGTACCAGGTAGAAGCTTTGTTAATGGGACAGGCCAATCTTTTAGAAGGAAAATTTACAGATAAATATGCCTGTTTATTACAGAAAGAATATCGGTTTCTAAAAAAGAAATATCGCTTGCAGTCTGTAAATAGGCAACCTGCTTTTTTACGGATGCGACCAGCAGGATTTCCAACCATCCGCATGGCACAGCTGGCAGTTTTGATAAGTGGCAATGAAAATATGTTCTCTATCCTAAAAGAATATAACTCGATCACGGAAGCAGAAAAATTGTTTACAATAACTGCAGGCAGTTACTGGGATACCCATTATCGTTTTGAAGAATCCAGTCATTATTTGCCAAAGCAAATAGGCAAAAGCATGAGCGAAAACATATTGATCAATACAGTGATTCCTTTGTTGTTTTCGTATGGACTATATCATCAAAATGATGGGTGTCGCGAACGGGCATTACAATGGCTGGCAGAATTACCTGCTGAGGAAAACCGGATCACAACAGAATGGAGAAGATCCGGGATCTCAAATAAAAAAGCGATTGATTCGCAGGCGCTCTTAGAATTAACAAATCATTATTGCCTCCATAAGCGCTGTCTAAGCTGTGCGGTAGGCAGCAAAATTCTAAAAGGCAGTATCTGATGCTATTGAGTAAAGTGTTGTGCTATTTAGAGGTTGATGATTTTAATGGACTTAAAAGCAAAAATCATTTATACGGGATTTTTTGTGAATAATTACTATCGTGTTGTGCTATTAGAATTATGTAAAATCTGGCTATTTAATAAAAAAACTATCTAAAGAGGGTGCCAGATGAATAATTACTAATCAGTCCCTTTGGACGGGCCTCTATTGGTTCAATGCCGGGCGAATGGCCCCGGCAAAAAAAATGATGCG
>CAIYKV010000236.1 GCA_903926855.1 uncultured Bacteroidota bacterium
CCACCGCCAATGATGATATCGGTAGCCCTTTCGAGCAGGTTTTCTATGATCAGAATTTTATCGCTCACTTTGGCGCCACCAATGATGGCTGTAAATGGTTTCTCGCTTTTATGCATTATTTTTTCTGCACTGGCTACTTCTCCTTCCATCAGCAGACCAAACATTTTTTTATCTCCCGGAAAAAACTGTGCAATCACAGCGGTAGAAGCATGTGCCCGGTGTGCAGTGCCAAATGCATCATTTACATATACATCTCCCAGCTTACTGAGTTTTTCGGCAAAAGCAGTATCTCCTTTTTCCTCTTCTTTATAAAAACGAAGATTTTCTAATAATAAAACCTGCCCGGGTTGCAGTGCAGCAGAATCTTCCGTTGCGGATGCTCCGATACAATCATCGGCAAAAACAACCGTTACTGAATGACCCATAGAAGTACTGAGCAAATCGGCAAGATGATTTACCAGGTGTTTCAAAGAATATTTTTCTGTGGGACCGTCTTTTGGTCGGCCCAGGTGACTCATGAGTATTGCACTACCGCCATCTTTGAGAATTTTGGTGATCGTGGGTATCGTAGCCCGCATGCGGTTATCATCGGTTATATTATATGTGGCATCAAGAGGTACATTGAAATCTACACGGATCAATGCTTTCTGGTTCTTAAAATCGTGACTTGCGAATCTGCTCATTTTGAAAGGCTTTTGTGCGCAGCAAGATACAAATAAAAAAAGGCGTATAGAAAACTATACACCTTTTTTGTAACTATGTTGGGAATTGATCTGAACCCTGCAGAGAGTGACACAACAGGCGATGCCATCTGTACTACTGCCGGTTACCTGATTTATTTAGAGATCAATCCAGCAAAATATTTCACAGTACGAACCAACTGGCTTACATAACTCATTTCGTTATCGTACCAGCTAACTGTTTTTACCAGTTGGGTATCCCCTACCGTGATTACTTTGGTTTGGGTGGCATCGAATAATGAGCCAAAATGGGTACCGATAATATCTGTGCTTACAATTTCGTCTTCATTATATCCAAAGCTTTCATTGCTGGCCGCTTTCATGGCTGCATTGATTTCGTCGGCAGTCACTTTTTTACTGAGGATAGAAGTGAGTTCTGTTAAAGAACCCGTGATGGTAGGAACGCGTTGTGCGCTTCCATCGAGTTTTCCTTTTAATTCAGGTAAAACCAGGCCAATGGCTTTAGCGGCACCGGTACTATTGGGTACAATATTAGCAGCTGCTGCTCTTGCCCTGCGCAGATCACCTTTGGGGTGAGGTGCATCCAATGTATTCTGGTCGTTGGTATAGGCGTGAATGGTTGTCATAATACCGGTAACAATACCATATTGATCATTCAACACCTTGGCCATGGGTGCCAGGCAATTGGTAGTGCAGGAAGCGCAGGAGATAATGGTTTCTGAACCATCGAGTATGGCATGATTTACATTAAAAACCACTGTTTTCAGATCACCAGTTGCAGGTGCAGAGATCACTACTCTTTTAGCACCGGCGGTAATATGGGCGGCTGCTTTGTCTTTATCGGCAAAGAAACCGGTTGATTCGATCACTACATCCACACCATGGGCACCCCATGGAATTTGAGAAGGATCTTTCTGGGCATATATTTTAACGGTTTCACCGTCTACTATAATAGCATCTTCTGTAGAAGTAACTGAAGCGCCTTCGAAACGACCCTGGGCACTATCATATTTTAATAAATGGGCCAAAACTTTAGGACTGGTAAGATCATTGATGGCTACTACTTCAATACCATCCATATTATAGATCTGGCGAAATACCAGGCGGCCGATACGACCGAATCCGTTAATGGCAACTTTTACTGTACTCATTGAATTCCGTGTTTAGATGATGAAAAATGCAAAACGAGTGGCAAATTTACAATGATTGAGAGGATTATTGTGATAATTTTTGGTTAAGCAGCTCAAGTTTAGCTATTGGCTGTTGG
This sequence comes from uncultured Bacteroidota bacterium, assembly GCA_903926855.1. Lineage (GTDB taxonomy): Bacteria > Bacteroidota > Bacteroidia > Chitinophagales > Chitinophagaceae > Sediminibacterium. Next base: position 1,969 of record CAIYKV010000236.1, read on the forward strand.
CTATAGGCTGTTGGCTATTGGTTGTTTGCCTTTGGCTGTTGGGGATTAGTTGTTGTGTTTTATTGATTGGATGGTGTAAAAACGGGTATTTAGTGTTATTTTCAAAAATGATTTGGCGGGAAAGGGGCTTGCGCCTATTTTTGCGTCCCATTAATGAAAAATGGCCGGTTCGTCTATCGGCTAGGACAGCCCCCTTTCACGGGGCAAAGACGGGTTCGATTCCCGTACCGGCTACATTAGATTATCAGAAACCCTTGATTACCTTAGTATTCAAGGGTTTTTTGTTTCTTAAAGTTAC
>CAIYKV010000237.1 GCA_903926855.1 uncultured Bacteroidota bacterium
ATCAAAAAACCACGCAGGAATTCAATCTTACCGTACCTGCCAAATATGTTAGTTTATCCAATGGGAAATTAAGCGCTCAAAAAAATAATGCCGATGGCACCCGAACAGATACCTGGGTAATGGAATTGCCGCATGCGCCCTATCTGTTATTTATGGGTATCGGTGACTTTGCAGTAGTGAAGGATAATTATAAGGGGAAGGAAGTGAATTATTATGTTGACAAACCTTACGAAAAAGTAGCCCGCAAAATTTTTGGCAACACACCTGAAATGATCGCTTTCTATTCAGATAAAGTTACCGGCATTGAATATCCCTGGCCCAAATACAGCCAGATGGTGGGTACCGATTATGTAAGCGGTGCCATGGAAAATACAACTGCTACACTTCACCAATCGAGTGCCCAACAGGATGCGCGTGAACTGGTAGATGGCAATGGCTGGGAAACTACCATTGCGCATGAATTATTTCATCACTGGTTTGGAGATCTGGTTACTGCTGAAAGCTGGAGCAATCTTACGGTTAATGAAAGTTTTGCCAATTATAGCCAAACTTTATGGCAGGAACATAAATATGGTGCCGATGAGGGGGCTTATGAAAATGATAAGGACATGCATACTTACCTGAACAGTCCGGGTATGCGTAAGGACCTGGTTCGTTTTTATTATGCAGATAAAGAAGATATGTTTGACCCTGTTACCTATGAAAAAGGTGGAAGAATCCTACACATGCTCAGAAATTATGTTGGTGATGATGCTTTTTTCAAATCACTGAATAAATATTTAACCACTTATAAATTTGGAAACGGAAATGCGCAGAAACTGCGTTTGGCTTTTGAAGAAATTACGGGTAAGGATCTGAACTGGTTTTTTAACCAATGGTATTTTGGAAGTGGTCACCCCGTTATAGATATCAGTTATGGCTATGATGCCACAGCCGGGAGAGCGTATGTTTACCTGAAACAAAACCAATCGGGTGATAAACTATTCAAATTACCGATTGCCATTGATATTTACCAGGCACAGGAGAAAACACGTTACCAGGTATGGGCAGAAAATAAAGCGGATACTTTTTCTTTTCCTGTTTCTGCAAAACCTGATTTGATCAATGTAGACGGAGATAAGATATTGCTATGTCAGAAGAAAGATAATAAGAGCCTGGCTGAATACATTTATCAATACACCCATGCCGCAAAATATCTTGACAGAAAAGAAGCTATTCAATATGCAACCGGCAACCTCGGCAAAGCGGATGCTTATCAATTATTGATTCAGGCACTGACTGATCCTTTTTACGCAATCCGGTCGCAGGCATTGGCGGGTTTATCGAATGCAAAGCTGACGGAAGAAGCCGTTGCACAAATTGAATTGCTTGCCAAAAAAGATGATCACAGAACGGTAAGGGCCGACGCGATTGATGTACTCGCCAAGCAACATAATAAAACCTATACTGATTTCTTTGCTGCAGCTACACGCGATTCTTCTTATACGGTTGCCGGAGCTGCACTTGAGGCTTTGGGTAGTTTAGATGGTAAACAGGCTTTTGATATAGCCAATCGTCTTTCCAAAGAAACACATAGGGGCAGGCTTACTGCTGCATTGGGTAATATCATGTTAACCTATGGTGATGAAACGGCTTTTGATTTTATTGCTTCTTCATTTAAAGAGATGCCTCTTTCACAGGAAAAATTTAATTCGGTAGTTACTTTGGCTGAAGTGCTGGAAAAAGTAACTGATCTGGCTAAATTTAAAACAGGGATTGATCTCATTATAGAATTCAGGGACCAGATACCACAACAGGAAAGATCACAAACAGATCCGGTCATTAATAATTATGTGTTGAAAGGATTGGCACTGAAGAAAAAAAATGCAGGGGCTAAGGAAATGGCGGATTATATTAATTTGAAATTACCGGATGGGGGTAAGAATTAATTATCCTCTCCGATATAGCCCTATTTACTCTTTATTTTTCTGCGTTTAGTAAAAGGTATATATAACGTGTTGTGCTATTTAAATAGATGGAAATTTAATTAATTGCCCACATTTTTCTATGTGTACTCTGCGGTTCACTGTCTGCCCGACTATGCCGTTCAGGCGGGGAACCG
>CAIYKV010000238.1 GCA_903926855.1 uncultured Bacteroidota bacterium
CATGCCCACTGACCAATCCATTGCGATATAGCCATGATACTGGTACGTTCATGAAAATCATCACTCATTTCGTATCCCATTGCCACATAAGGAACACTGAAAATAGATAGCCCCAGATAAAAAACAAAAGACCATAACAGGAAGTATATAAAATTGAACTGAACCCCGCTTTCGCGGTATAACTGCCACATTACAATGAATGAAAGTCCCATAATAATAGCTCCTATAAATACATAGTGTCTTCGCCTGCCCCATCGCGACCGGGTATTGTCCGAAATGAATCCCATGATAGGATCGATGAAGGCATCAAATATCCTGGGAAGGAAGAACAAAATTCCCCACATCCATGCAGGAAATTTTAAGTCCTGAACCAGTACTACCATAAAAATACCTAAGGCAGCCGGAAACATCTGGTTGGCAAGCATGCCTAAACCAAACGCTATTTTTTGACCCATTGGAACCACTCTTACCTGATTCAGATTTTCGTTTGACATTTATATAAAATATTTAAACTGTACATTTATTAATTTTTGAGAATAATGGTTTGTAATGCTTTTGCATTAATGGAAATGTTTCTGACATTACTATTAATTTTAATTTTCAACGATTGAACATCATCTGTCGGATTGAAAACAACTATAGCAATGGATTTATCCGGATTTTTTACCGCCGTGGCCATTAGTTCTTTGTTGTTGATAGTACAACCAATTTTCACCGCACCGGGACGAATGAATTTGCTGAAATGAGCCATGGTATAATACAATGGCGTAAAATAAACTTCATCTTTTTCGGTGTCCACTATTACCGGAGCATTACACCAGTTTTTAGCCCAGTTGGGACCCCCTTGTTTGTCCAGTACCATATTCCAGTCTATCCAGCCATCTACATAGTTATTAAGGCATCCAATAATATCTCTTGCATAACGAAACACCGGAACATATTCGGGATGCAGATACTTTTCTTTTTCCGGAGCCCAGTTAAAACCCCAATCCTTTGCCTGTTTGGTCCAATACCATTTATCATCTTTCCATGAAGGCTTTTCGGAATCGATACAAGCTTCGGTATTGATCAGATATTTGCCTTTGGAAAGCTGATGTGTGTATTGCAGAGATTGCGGAAAATAATCGTAGGTACTGTTATACCAATGCACTGCAGTACCTGCAAAATATTTTGAGGCAAATGTATCTGCAAACATTGCTTTAGCCCACTTATTCAGTTCATCGCCACGGTTGTGATCGTACCCTAAAATATGGATATCCGCTAAGCCTTCTTTTTGAAATTGAGGACCTAGATATTTACCAACAAAGTCGTTCATTTCTTCGGGTGTGTAATCCATACTCTCCCATTGCTTACCATTTCCAAGCGGTTCGTTCTGAACGGTTACACCCCAGATATTAATGCCTTCCTTTTTATAAGCCTGTATATATTTCGAAAAATACAAAGCCCATGTTTCCCTGTACTCCGGTAATAGCTTTCCGCCAAGCCAGTCATTATTATCTTTCATCCATGGCGGCGCAGTCCATGG
>CAIYKV010000239.1 GCA_903926855.1 uncultured Bacteroidota bacterium
AGAACGGAGAATAAAAATAAATCTAATAGTAATCAATATCCCGTTTAACCTTCTCTCCAATACTTCTACATTCAATATTCCTTGTTCAATATTCTTCTGTTCCTCTCTTCGTTCAATTCAACAATTATAACCATTCAACCATCCCAACCATTCAACAATCTTTCTTTCTAAAAATTCTCTAAATTCATATATTGTACATCCAACCAACTTATAGAAAATGAGAAAGCTGTCTTTATTCCTGGCGGTATGCCTTTCATTCTTCAGTGCGATAGCACAAAAAGCAGAACCCTATTTTTTATCGTATCCCTGTTTAACGCCTGACGGACAAACCGTTGTATTCAGTTATGAAGGGGATTTGTGGAAAGCATCTGTAAAAGGTGGCGAAGCGGCCAGGCTAACTGCTATGCAGGGCTATGAAACCAATGCGCGCATTTCACCGGATGGTAAATGGCTGGCTTTTACCGGCAGGCAATTGGGTAATGCCGATGTGTATATAATGCCACTTGCTGGTGGAGAGATCAGGCAGTTGACATTTCATAGTGCTGCTGACGAAGTAAATAGCTGGAGTTGGGATGGAGAGCATATTTATTTTACTTCAAGCCGCTCCGGACAGATATCCGGCTATAAAGTGAGTGTAAATGGAGGAACCCCGGTACATGTATTTGGCGACCATTTTTTTCTGTTTGATCATGGATTATTTGAACACCCTACCAGCGGAGAAATATTTTTTAATGATACCTGGGAGAGTAGTAACCAGGCAGCCCGTAAAAGATATAAAGGACCGTTTAACCCGGATATCCAATCGTATAATCCCAAAACCAAAGAGTATAAAAAATTTACCGATTGGGAAGGCAAGGATTTTGGCGCCACACTGGATAAGAACGGAAACCTGTATTTTATTTCTGATGAGTTGAATGGAGAATATAATTTGTATACACTGGATAAAGGAAAAAAAACAGCGTTAACTCATTTTACCAGTTCTATTAAAACCCCATTTGTAAATGCCAATGGCGGCAAGATTGTGTTTGAAAAGGATTACCAGTTATGGGTATATGATGTAGCAGCTAAAAAAGCGGATAAAATCGATATTTCCCTGGTACGGAATAATGTATTGCCTGCCGAAAAGGATTTTGATGTGCGCGGAAATATTACCCAATTGGATGTATCACCCGATGGTAAGAAGATTGCTTTCAGTTCAAGAGGTGAATTATTTGTAAGTGATCCTGAAGGTAAATTTGTGCAACACCTGGACAAAGGAAATGCGGAAAGAGCATTGGAAGTAAAATGGATGAGTGATAACAAAACCCTTTTGTTTAATTGTACCAATGGCGGGTATTTAAATCTCTATACCATTACTGCGGATGGCAGTTCACCTGTTAAGCAAGTGACTACTGATCAAAAAGACAATCGCTCTATTGCCTTTAATAAAACCAAAACAAAAGCAGTTTACCTGAGCGGAAGAGATGAAGTGAGATTGTTAGATTTAAAAACACTGGATAGCAAGACCCTGGTAAAAGATGAAATCTGGGCATTTCAAAATTCAGATCCCGGCTTTTCTCCGAATGATGAATATGTAGTATTTACTGCAATCCGCAATTTTGAACAGGATATTTTTGTGCATCGGCTAAAGGATAATACCACCATTAACTTAACGAATACGGGGGTTTCAGAATCCAGTCCTTACTGGGCACCCGATGGAAAATCCATTTTCTTTAATTCAAACAGAACCCGACCTTCCTATCCATTTGGTATGCAGAATGCCAAAATTTACCGGATGCCCTTAGAGAAACTGGATGATCCTTACAGAAGTGATAAATACAATGATCTGTTTAAAACAGAGAAAAAAGATACCACTAAGAAAGACCCCACTGCCAACACAATTACGATTGATGCAGAGAATATCATGGACAGACTGGAACAGGTAGGTCCTTCATTTGGCACACAATACCTGCAGGCGGTTATTCAGAAAGGAGAGAAGACAATTGTATTGTATACCAGCGATCATGCAGAAGGCAAAGCCTCACTCTGGAAAACAGTGTTAGAACCTTTTGAAAATGCGAAGACGGAGAGAATCATGGGTGCGGATGGATTTGGATTTGATTATGCAGAAGGCGGCGATAAAACCATGGTACTGTTTAACGGAAATATTTTTAAACTGAACCTGGATGCCAATAAAGTTGACCCGGTGGTGATTAGCAGTGTATTCCGCAGAAACCTGGCTGAAGAGTTTCACCAGGTATTTGAAGAAGCCTGGGCCAAAGTGGAGCAGAATTATTATGATGAAAAATTTCATGGTGTGGATTGGGCTGCTATCAAAAAGAAATATGAAGTATTCATACCCCGTTTAAATAACCGCGCCGATTTGAGAATATTGTTAAGCGATATGCTGGGGGAACTGAATTCCTCGCACCAGGGATTTTCTTCTTTTGGAGAGGATGAAAATGTGAATCTTTCAAACCGCACCATGGA
>CAIYKV010000240.1 GCA_903926855.1 uncultured Bacteroidota bacterium
TATTAACGTATTTTGCTATTTAAAAATAGTTTGCATAGCAAAATACGTTTAGTATTAGTATCCTAATAAATTTGATAAGCTAACAACTACTTATTCTTTTTCAGCTCTTGTTTAAATTCAATAACCAGAGTGGTTTCATTATTTCTTACGAGTATATAGGCTTCTTTGCCGTTGATTTGTATTTTCCTGATATGTCTGACTTCGCCAGTTATAGGTAATCCATTAATATTTTCTGCGGTTAATTTGCCACCCCCTTTGTTTAACAGTATCGTTCCAAAATCAGCATCATATCTTCCCATTTGAATATTACTGTTATAATAGTTACCGGCGGTAAGTATATCCGGAAGGCTATCGTTATTTGCATTTACAACAATGGCATCTCTCAGGGGGCTCAATTGTGCAAGCCAGGGTAATGCCTGAAGAGTGAAATTCATTTTGCCATCATTTATCAATATCGCATTGGAAAAATAATTCGCCATTAATATTTTTGAATTATCCAGTTTTGCTCTGCCAAAAATCTGTTCCAGACTGGCTTTGGCAAAATCTTCGGCATACAAAAACTTCTTTTTAAGCATGGGTATCTGCTTTTGAAGCTCGTCCTTATTCGCAAAGGGTATTTCTTTTCCTTCCAGGAAATAAGTTAGCACTTGTTCTTTTCTGCCATTATCATCAAAGTCGTTATAATATAATTTTACGGGCTCTTTATCGCTTGCTTTTAATCTGCTATTCAAGCCAAGATTACCTGCTATAATATCTATATTACCATCATGATTAATATCCACCGGTAAAATAAAATTCCACCACCCTTTTTTATCGGTCAATACTTTTTTTGTAAAATGTCCATGATCATTAATAAAAGCATAAATACCGTCCCATTCTGTACAAACAATCAGGTCCTTATTCCCATCTTTATCAATATCAACCCAAACGCCCTGAGTTACCATTCCTATATCAAGCATTTCTTTTGCCAGGCTTTCAGTTACATCTGTAAAGTGTCCCTTCCCATCATTTTGCAATAAATAAGATCTTGGCGATTTACCATACTCAGCGGGTACATTGCGTCCTCCAATGAAAAGATCCACTGCCCCGTCACCGTTAAAATCATTGGCAGCCACACAGGAAGCATTGAGATAAATATTGTCGAAAGCATGTTCTAAACGGGTAAAACCTGCCTTACCATTATTGAGATATACCCTTGGTTGGAGATGTGGGTCGGGACCAAAAAACTCATTTCCGCCGCTGGCAATAACCAGGTCCATATTACCATCATTATTCACATCTACCCAATTCGCATCCACATCTTCATATGCACTATCTGCTTCGATAGCAGGTATAGGTATTTTTTTAAATTTACCTTCTTTTGTTTGCAGGTATACAACACTTTTTTTATCTCTGGAGGAGCCAATAAATACATCTTCTTTTCCATCATGATTAATATCAGCTACCGCTAAAGCGGGGCCTTCGGTAGAAACCATATGGGGTATCAATGGCTCCCGGTCAAATTCCCCGAAAATATTTTCCTCATGTTTGTAGGTAAGTTGGGTTTGAGCTGTTATATCCACCATCGGTTTTGTGAGTTCCGGCCAATGCTTAGTAATTTTTCGATAATCGAATACCAGTAATCCTTTCTGATAAACAAAACTCATTTTAGGTTTTGCAGCATTCAATAGAATGGCTTGAAAAGTATTATCAGGCCAGATCAAAAAAGCTGAGTCAACTTTCGTTTTGTCTAGGCCAATATGTATCGGGCCCTCCATACTTGATTGAAATCCTCTTACCGGACTTTTCTCATAGGTACGAATACCCCCATTTGCATATAATATAATTTTAGCTCCTACTGCATTTATATTTTTTTCCGATCCCTTTAATGAAATAGATACGTAGGATTTTGTATTCGCATCGTTACTTTCGTTTCTGTAAAGAGTTGCCGCTTCTCCGATGTTATTCACAATAATATCCAGGTCTCCATCATTATCAAAATCGGCATATACTGCACCATTTGAGTAAGTGGGTTTATCTTTGTCAACACGGTAGTTCAGGTCACTAAAAACCATGTCCCCATTATTTTTAAAAAAGCGATTGGGTATTTTTATTTCCGGGAATCGGTTAACCAGGGCCATATCCTTATCTGCTACTTTATTAGCAGATATGCTTTTTTGAATCTCTTCATTTGATACAAAATTTACATAGTCCATATCATTCATCCGCTTGGGTATTCCATTTGAGATAAACAGATCTTTTAATCCGTCATTATCAAAATCAACCCATAAAGGTGCCCAACTCCAGTCAGTAGCATATATCCCAGAATAAAGCCCCACTTCACTAAACATCCCATTTCGTCTGTTGAGTTGTAGGTTATTTCTTGTATACTGGTAATTATATCCTGCGGCTATTTTATAATTAAAAATATCATATTCGTCTTCCCCCAATGAACGTTTTAAAATATAGGGATCAGAAGGAAGCATGTCCATTGAAATGATTTCGGGATATCCGTCATTATTCACATCCGCAATATCCACTCCCATCGTGAACTGACTGGTATGCATAATATGATCATTGATCTCCTCTTTGAAGGTTCCGTTTTTCTGGTTGATATATAGATAGTCATTTTCATGAAAATCGTTTCCTACATATATATCAGGATAACCATCCAGATTAATATCGGAAACAGAAACACCGAGGCCATAACTGATAGAAGAACTATTGATTTTTGACTCTTTGGTTACATCTGTGAATTTGTTTCCATCATTCCGAAAAAGTCTGTCGCCGGAAAGTGGATGATATGTGCCGATAAAGTTTTTCCGGGGCGAAAAGCTTCCATTTCTATGAACAGAATGATTCAGCAGAAAACAATCCAGATCCCCATCCATATCATAATCTACAAAAACAGCTTGTGTACTAAATCCCGAAAAATCAAGACCATATTGCTTGGCTTCATCTTCATAAAATGGTACCCCGTTCTTATCAATCCCTTTACAAATCAATAGTTGATTGTGTCCATGCAGGGTTTCATAGTCGCCCACCCTGCATATATAAATATCCAGTAACCCATCATTATTGATATCTACTACCGAAACACCTGTTGACCATGCCCCATCCTGTGGAATTTTAGCCTCTGCAGTTACATCTTCGAAGCGAAGATTTCCTTTGTTGAGGTATAATTTGTTATCTCCTTGGTTAGCACTCATGAAAACATCGATCAGGCCATCGTTATTAAAATCGCCTGCTCCTACTCCACCACCATTATAGAAGTACATATATTTGAACATGTTAAACTCTTGTGTGGGGGTAAGCTTATTGGTAAACAGTAAACCTGTACGACTGCTATCCAGTACTTCGAAAGCAGCAGGTTCCTTAACAGAACCAGAACGACAAGCACCTGTTAGCAGGATAATGTATAGCAGTGTAATTTTTCTCAATGATGGCAACATACCGATTACGGATTGTTTTTTTGTTGTGTCTTATTTGCGATAGTTGGTTTACCTTGTTGAAAGAGTACAGGTAACATATCATTTCTTAAGAAAAGTAATTGCTTGCCCGACCCTCCTTTTATCTCCTGTATATCCCTGATTTGTCCATAGAGGTCAACGCCAGATTCCTCAGCATCTAGTAGTTTGAAAACTCCTTTTCCTCTATTCAATAGTACGGCGCCTCTTCCGGCATCAAGTCTTTCGAGTTGTGGTAGAAACCCATATTCGTTCCCGCCTACTATAATATCTGGTTTTCCATCCCCGTTTAAATCAGTACAATGTACGGCACAGATAGAGGACAATTCTAATTCGGCAGGCAGTTTCTGTATAGCAAATTGTCCGTTTCCTTTATTAAAGGCTATAATGGATGCACAATAATTAAACTGTTTTACTTTACAGGAACTGATGAGATCGGCCGAAAATAATTCCTGTATGGATTTACTGGCATAATCTCTATGTTTAAGGCTTTTTTTCTTGAGTGAAGGGATCTGGTCTTCCATTTCATGCTTCATAAACACGGGCATATCTTTTCCATTGATGGTACTGGTCATGATCCGGTCGCTCGAACCATTCTGGTCAAAATCGTTCAGCCATAATTTAACCGGGTGTTCTGCATCGGGATGGAGATAAAAATTCTCCCCTATATTTCCCAGTATTAAATCATTCTTTCCATCTCCATCCAGGTCTGCAACCGTAACCGTTTGCCACCAACCCAGCATATCTGATAAATTGGTTTTAATTTCTTCGAAATGATCTTTTTTAAAGCTAAAGATTCTTGGCGCCATCCAATCGCCTGTAATAATCAGTTCTTTATCTGCATCGCCTGAAATATCGGCCCAGGCAGCGCCGGTTACCATTCCAATATGCGCGATTTCAGGGTTTTTTGTTTTGGCAATATCTGTGAAATGGCCTTTTCCATCATTCACAAAGAGATAACTGGTAGGATCTACCCCATAGTTTCTGGGGTCGCTTCTTGCACCAATAAATAAATCGGGAAATCCATCATGGTTAAAATCTTCGGCGATCGCTATACCTATATTCATTCCTGTATTGGGGAAAGCATTAACATCTATACTAAAATTTCCTTTGCCATCATTTTTATACAGCCGCAATTGCATCTGGCGACTATCTGTTTTATTGTTATTACCACCGGGACAAACCAGAAGGTCAAGATCGCCATCATGATCGCAATCGAACATCAATACTGCTACATCCTCAAAGTCATTGAACTGATCGAAAACTTTCTCTGGTTTCTTTTCAAAGCCGCCGCCTTTTTTTTGCAGGTATAATTGACCGGCATGCCCAAATGTTCCTCCAATATATACATCTTCCAATCCATCACCATTCACATCTCCACAGGCAGCTTTAGGCCCTTCGCGAGATAACATTTTAGGAAGATTTCGCTCATAATAGAAATCGACATTCCCATCTTCCACATGTTTTTCAAAAACAGATTTTACAGAATCAAGTAAATGAGGAATGGATTGTTTACTAAAAGGATGAAAGCGGTTATTCTTTTCTACCTGTTTGATCACATAAACCGAATCTATAGCAGGGTGCAGATAAGAAGAAACCGAAAGATCTGGCCAGATGATTATCATTGAATCGATACCAGGGGATTTACCCAATCCAATAATCAATTTATAATCCATAGATGACTGAAAACCACGACTGGGTATTAATTCGCGGGTAATGATTTCATTGCCCCTGTAAATATTTACTTTACTTCCTATCGCGAAGGTGTTTTTGTCATTGCCTTGCAGTTTGAGTCCAATAAAATGATTTTTATTTATTTCCCGGCTGTTATTACGATAAATAAAAGCAGGCTGGTTTTCATTGTTTACTACTAGGTCCAGATCACCATCATTATCCAGGTCGCCATAAGCAGCCCCGTTTGAAAAACTGGGTTGCGAGAAGCCCCATGCTTTTGCCATATCAATAAACCGGAGATCATGCTGATTTTGGTAGGCTTTATTCAGTAAGGGCGTTTGCGGAATATGTTTTAATACCTCATCAACATCCTGCTTTTCTCCTGTCAAAACCATTTTCTGTATTACATCATTCGCAAAGAATTCAATAAAATCAAGATCTGTTACATCTCTGTTTACTCCATTGCATACATAAATATCATTGAATCCATCATTATCCATATCAAACAGTAAAGCTCCCCAGCTCCAGTCGGAAGCAGATACCCCGCTGTAATTTCCTGATTCAATAAATTTACCCGACCGGTTATTGATCTGTAAACAGTTCTTTACATATTGGTAGTAAAAGCCTGTTTTTAGTTTGGTATTGAATAGATCAATATTATCAAATGCACCTGTGGTTTTTAAGCGGTAATCATCATCCGGCAACATGTCGGTATTGAATATATCCGGGAGTCCATCGTTATTGATATCTGCTAAGTCAGATCCCATTGAAGAGAAACTAGTATGCTTTATCCTGTCTTCAAACTCATCTTTGAAGGTTCCGTTTTTCTGGTTCACATAGAGATAGTCTCTTTCATAGGAATCATTGGATACATAAATATCCGGATAGCCATCTCCATTGATATCACCTACAGAAACCCCCAAACCAAAACTAATCAGGCTGCTATGGATACCGGCTTCTTTGGTTACTTCGGTAAAATGTCCATTGTCGTTGCGAAATAAGTGATTACCTCCTCCTTTCAAGAAATCACCCACCGCCCATTCATTTTCGGGCAGGTCACGTTTATTATTATAGCCTAATTGGTTTACAGGAATGGGACTATTATCAATGATAAAACAATCCAGGTCACCATCCATATCATAATCAAAGAAGGAAACCTGGGTAGTATATCCTTTGTGGTCTAAGCCATATTTGGCAGCTGATTCGGTAAAAGTATTATCATGGTTATTGATATATAACTTATTGCGTCGATTTCCATTGGTCATATGACCTGAATTACAAACATAGATATCCAGCCAGCCATCGTTATTAATGTCTACAAATACCACTCCGGTACTCCACATGCTGTCTTGTTTGAAACCTGCTATGGCGGTTATATCATCGAATTTAAAATCACCTTTATTCAGGTAAAGTTTATTTTCACCCATATTCGAAGTAAAAAATATATCGGGCAGTCCATCGTTATTTATATCGCCAATAGCAACCCCACCACCATTATAAAAATTACGGAACAAGAAACTATTCTCACGTTTACCATCCGCTACATCATTCCTGAAATTGATGCCTGTATTATCCATCAATTGAAATAATGTCTGTTCTTTTTTGTGAGTACAGGATATCTGGAGAAGCAAGAAAATACTAGTGATATACTTATAATACCTGTTCATATAAATCATAAAAATAGATGGCAAATAACTTTCAAAATAAAGAAAAATAAAGGGAAGTTAGCTTTTTATATCTAAACAGTTAGTTATAAAGGACGCTGTAAAATAGAGATGTTTCAGGAGAGCTGTTTCTTAAAAATGGGTAGAGGTATATATATAAAGAAAAGGCCCTTACGGGGCCTTTTCTTTTATGAAAACAACATGTAAATCAGAAATCAAAATTATTAGTAACCAGGATTCTGTTTCAGGTTTGGATTTGCTGCCAAAGCCTGGTTTGGAATTGGGAATAAGAGATAAGTAGCATTATCGGTTGGTTTGTACTGCCAAATCGTACCAAATACTCCGAAACGCTCAAGATCCGTTCTTCTGTGGCTTTCCCAATAGAATTCACGACCGAGTTCTGCTAATAAAGAGTTAGGACCATCTGGTACACTTCCACCATAAGCACCTGGTTTAGGATCAACCGGATTCAAAGTACCTGTTAATGGAGCGGCACCTCTGGCAGTTCTTACTTGATTCACCAGTGCCATGGCACCTGCATTATCACCTGTTCTTAATTTTGCTTCTGCAACCATTAAAACAGCATCAGGATAACGGAAGAACATCAGGTTATTACCGCCATTTCCCTGGTACTGAGGATAATCAGGCGCATATTTTACAACACGAATACCTGTTAATTCCAGATTAGATCCGGTTTCCAACATATTTGCAGCAATAACTGGCGTAAAGGCAAGAAGATTACCTTTTCTATCCACTTCTTTTGCTCCTGTTTCATTGTATTGTTGTCCAACCAGAAAACCAGGATTAATACCAGAAATTGTTTTAGAATTCAGGTAGTTACGTCCACCCAATCTTGGATCCCAAGCAGTATCTGCCGGGCCAAAAGTAAGTGGGGCACCTGATGTGTTGAAGGAAGCATAAAAATCACCGATGGTAGAGAATCCATTCCAACCAGCATTTGGATTGAATGGAGTATAGGAGTTATAATGCAAACCCATGTTCCAACGGGCCGTGATACCAGAGTTATTCGCAGCTACACCAGAGAAATTGGGGTAGTAGAAAATGGCTTCGGGTGAACTGGCATTATTAGGACTGAAATTGTCAAAATAATTGGTAGCATATTTGTATTTACCACTAGTTATGATTGAATTACCCAAAGTAATCACTTGAGCCATATCAGCCGCTGCAAAAGTTGGTGCAGCGCGGTTGGCCCAGGTACCTTGTTGTAACAAACATCTCATTAATAAAATTCTGCAAGCATCTGGATTCGCTTTATTAGGTCCATTTGCAGTAGGCAAATTTGGTAAGATCGCATTTAACTCGCTAATGATAAAAGTAGCAGCTGCCTGACCTGTATACACTGTTGGAGCCAAAAGCAGGTTATCACCTGGATTTCTGAGCGGGAACTGACCATAAATATCCAGCAGATAGTATAAGGCAAGCGCACGGA
>CAIYKV010000241.1 GCA_903926855.1 uncultured Bacteroidota bacterium
GCCATCATCGGAGGCACTTGCTTCATTACAACAATGGCACATATTGTACCTACGAAAATTGTAACGGCAGCGCTTCGTACGAATTTGTTAAAATCGTCCATTTTCATTTTGTTAGGTTTTTTTTGGTGAATAAGTAGGTTCAATCGGTTTCAAGGCCTGGTAACTCATGTAACCAACACCTCCGATAATTATAACGGCGATTAAAACTGTACCCCAGGGAATGCCGTCATTCCGCATGGGTAGATTTTGTGCTGTGATTAACATATGCTTATTTATTTAGTTTAGATGAATAAATGAGAGCCATCAATACGGCCACCGGCGAGTCGTATAATAAATCAAAATCATCGCCGTAACCATTTTTTACGCGTTCCTTCTTTCCTTTTAAATGTTCGTATAAATAAAGCAGGCGCTTGTCTTGGAAAATGGAATTCTCAGAAGATAGCTTTTCGACAAGCTTTTTAAGGTCAACATTCTCCTTTTGATAAGTTGCGATCTCAGCTTCGAGCTTTTCAACTTTAACCGCTTTGGCATTCAACTCAACTATCGTTTTGTCGCGTTCCGCCAACGTCTGCTTTAACTTCTCAAGCTCGTCCTTGTCCTTAAACCGGTTGTAAAGGATTAGAGCCGCGTACTCAGAGATGGTCTGACCTACCCCAGAAGCCTCAGAACTGATTTCGTCTTTTAATCTGGCGGAACCCCTGACGCCGATATTCACCATTGCCGAGGATGTTTCAGCCTCTTCATTATTTGTTTCCATACATTTTATTTTTGGGTAATAGAATGCTTTTTCCGTGGGGCCAACGCCAGCCCTTTAATCACTTCCTCTGCCGTTTCGATAGCATCAGATTCCAGATACGTATCCAAATCCTCCAGCTTATAAATGTTGGTTTTCCCTTTCTTCCTATACTTAATTTGGCGGGTGCTTGTCAACTTGTACAGGGCTTCGGGCGTTTTCCGGATATACTTTGCCGCCTCCAAATGCGTCAACCATTTGGCACCTTCTTTTATATTTGATGGAAAGAAGCCCCTTCGCATAAAAACGGAATAAACAGCTTCGCCAACGCGTTGGTAGAACTCATCCTCCGGTATCGGTACATAAAATGTTTTTTCAATTGCCATTTTTCGTGTCTGTTACAGGCAAAGAAAAATCGAATTGAAATCAGTTGTGTACAGAATGTATAGCTGTACAAAAGCTTATTAGGCAGGCTTAGTATTAGGCAGTATTTTATCAAACCTGTTCTTTTCGCGATTTCCCTCCTTCGTTTTATACACTCTGGGATAAGCGAAACGGTTTTCTGATTCAATAAAATCTCCTTTTCGTTCAAAGTACTGATTTACACTTTCACTGGGTGTAAAAAAATTTTGAACCTTGGAAGTATCTAACTTTAAATATCCCTTTCTATCAAGGTCGATGAATAATTCAGCCAAGTCCCTTTGAGAGCCTAACCATTGAAACTTTGGAACCCCGTAGGTTTTACCTGAGTACTGATTATACAACTCTTGCAGATATTGAAAATAGTCTCGGTAGCTATGGTTATAAACTATTATCTCGATGTATGCATCAAAAAAAACCTTTTCTGCCTTTCTATATTTACTGCTTGTGGCGGCACCGCGGGTAACCCTGCTTAAGATTAGAATTGAATCAAGTAGCTTGATGAAATTTTTTTTCTCCCGGGGACTAATATCCAAATCCATGAA
>CAIYKV010000242.1 GCA_903926855.1 uncultured Bacteroidota bacterium
TATGGGCATCTGGGGTATGAATTATATCCCCGCGGTTTTAGTAAAGGCTCTATAGGCAAATGGATCAACACATCGGTTAACCATAACCAGCATCACCAACATTTTAAAGGGAACTATGGATTGTATTTTCTTTTCTGGGATAGGGTTTTTGGTACCATCCGCGAAGATTATGATGCGCGTTTTGAAGAAGTGAAAACCAGAAAACTGCAATCCGCGTAAGTTCCTTTGTGTAACCTCTGCCTCTCTGTGACTCTACGAAGAAACAAATGCAGGGATCACCGCAGAGCCACTGAGAAAGGGGCTTTCGCAGAGGAAATTATATAAACCGTCTATGCTTTTTTCTTATAGATGGGAACGGTACTGCAGGGTTCACCGTACATAATGCTTTTAACAAAAGGTCTAAGCTTATTCGTGATTTCTACATAGGCAGTTTCGGGAACAGACAAATCGCCGCAGCCTTTTATCACCACTCTTTGGTCGGTAAAATCTGCCCCATTTACTGCACCCAGATTTTTCAGTAATAATGTACTGATGAGTTTTTGCTCGTCTCCAAAAACAACCTCTTTTGCAAAGGGTTGCAGGTTGCTGGCTACCAGCATATAGGCCCACATAGGAATGATGGCATCTGCGGTACAGGTAATGGCTACATTGGCTCCGGTATACTGTTGCCAATCGGTAGTAAGCAAAGAAGCGCGGAAATCTTTCTCCTTCAAAATAAGACCCATAAACAGGTACTCTTTGAGATCAAATATTTTAATCTCTCCCTTTGGGTAATATTCTTCCAGGTCAAAACTGACCAACCCGCTTTCTGCCACTTTATTTACAAACACTTCAGACATATTCCCTGTTTATTACACAAATTTACAACTCTGGCCGATAGTATGCTTTCGTTATACGTAAAACAAAACCCGGTGTTTGGCACCGGGTTCGTTTGTATAAGTATTGTTTACCCTATCTCTATTAATAGAATTTAGAGCGTGTATCCTTGATGGTAGCCGCTTTTCTAAGGGCGTCCTGTCCGCGGAAAGCCGCTGATCTGGCGCCTTGTAAAAGGGTTTGTTTAAAGCTGGCCATATCCTGGCTGGCTTGTTTGGCGGCATTGCTTTCTATCTTAATCGCAAACACACCAGTTAATCCGGCAATCGGCTCGCTGGTTTTTCCCGCAAGGGTTTTATTGAAAGCGGCGCCAATTATTTTCGGTTCACTTCCTACACCAGAAATAAAAGGTGCTGAAAAACTAAGGCTGTCTGCTTTTAAAATAGGGGCGCCTGTACTGGATGCATACGCTTCCAGGGTATTTCCTTTGAAACGGGTTTCAATAATCTGTTTTCCTTTTTTCTCGTTTCTAATGATGGCTTCCACAGTAGGTCTGGCTTCTGCGGCCGACATGGTTCCGGCTTTGTTGATAGCAGAAACGATGGCCACCACAAATTGATCGCCTACTTCTGTAGGATCAGAAACATCTCCATTGCTGTGTTCAAAAATCCAACGAATCAACTGTCGGCTTTGACCAATACCATTGATGGAAAAATCATTTTGTTTGATATCTGTAGAAGTGAAGATCTGCTTTCCCAATTTGCCGGCATTCTCATTATACTGTTTTGGGTCTTTTACAGACACCGCAAACTGAGAGGCGGCTGTATTGGCAGCTCCTACGGTTTCGTTACTTGAAATAATCGGCTTAGCGAGATAAGCAATTTTGAAAGCGGTAGCCGGGTTTTTTTGTCCAAGTACTTCAATATAATGATATCCAAAATCCGTTTTAACAACACCCTTGCTTCCTACGGGTTTATCAAAAGCAAAATCATTAAAAGGAACTACCATTTGTCCTTGTGGAAAATAATCATACACCCCACCTTTATCCCTGTTACCATCATCAGAATACCTTGCGCATAATGCATCGAAATTGGCTCCTGTCTTGATAGCCAGTTCAATACTATCAATCAGTTTTTTAGCAACGCTATCCGGGCGACCGGGGTTTCCGTTTCTGTCGGGGGCAGTTGAAACCAGGATATGGCGCACTTTCGCGCTGTCTGGCCAAACTTTAGAACCCACCATTTTCGCTAACACATAGTTGGCACCATCTACATAAGGGCCAAACAAACCACCAGTAGGCAATCTTGTGAGTGAATCTTTATAAACCTGCTGGATCCTGTTTTTGCTGAAATAACTATTATAGAAAGGAAGCTCGGTTCCTGCTTTAGTGAGGAAGGCTTCCACATCTGTTGCAGTAGCAAAATCATTTTTTAATGCAAGTACCTGGTTCTTTGCATTATCAGAATCAGATTTTGACGGGGCTGCATTAAATGTGATGTAAGATATCTTTCTGGTTTCTTCTGTTTTTTGAAATTCCTTACTATGCTTTTTTACATAAGCCGTTACATCATCATCACTAACAGGAAATGTACTATCACTAACGGATAAATAAGGAACGGATACATAAGAGAAAGAGGTGATGGCATTGTTATCGGCCATTTGTTTTTCTGCATACCATTTAGGAATATAGGCCGACTGTACTAATAAGGTCTGGTATTTTCTACGCAGGGTTTGTTCAATCGCCGGAGTGATATAAATAGCATTCACGCTTTTTATCTGATCCGCATTTTTACTTTTCTTCAGTTGTGCAATTTGCGTCCTGGCCTGGTTCGCATCAAACTCTCCTGTTGTAGGATTGGTAAACTCTTGCTTTAATGGAGAATTGTTTCCAAAAAGAATATCACTCAATTCTTTAGGAGGAACCTGCATGCCCAGTTTTTCGTATTCCTGGTTTAATACCACACGATCTATTTCAGAACTCCACAAAGAACCAATCAGTTGTTCACGTTGTGCGCCCTGACTGGCATACATTTTTTCCTGTAAAGCCAATTTCTCTTCAAAATCTGCTCTTTCAATTTTTTCACCATTGATTACACCAATAGTAGTAGTATTAGAAAATGTACTTCCTCCACGTCTAACACCATCCTGCAGGATAAAAGCAATCAAAGCCAAAGCAATGATCCCAAAGATGATCCAGGCTCCCTTGTCACGAATACGTTGAATTACCGACATAATAATTATAGTTAAATTGAAAGGTTAGGTCCGTTTTACCAGCTAATTTTAACGGGAGGCAAAAATAGGGGAATAAAAGAATAGAACAAATTGTGGAAAACCTCCTTTTCGCCTTTTATTTCAAGGATTTAGCAGTTTTTTGGGTATTCGGATCATTTTTCCTGAGAAATTCCAGAAAACCCGTCTGTAATAAGCCTTTCAAAGGAAATCCACAGGAGGCTGTTGATAAATCGGAAAACCGGTGCAAAAACAGGATTTTTACCCTTTCGAAAGTGGAAAGAAAAGGAACAAACAAATCCTTTTGGAAGAGAATCGGGGTACCCGGTCCGGCTCACCTTCCTTTTATCCCGGTTAATTAACAGTGCCGGAAAAGTGAATAACCAAAAAAGAAGAATGTGTATTCGTTTATTCACCGAAGTGTATAAAATCAAAAAAAGCAGTACTGGAAAGGAACCATTAGTAAGATAACTATGTTAATACCGGTTAATAAACCTATGCTAATTACCTTTGTCTCTTGGGGATAAATAAGTTATCCCGATATCCACACCCCTAATAGTAGTAGTTAGGTTTTATAAAAAAGAATATTTAATACTATTACCAAGTTTATGAACATTGCTTTTGATAAAATTTCAGAGAAAGGATTTTTGGATATAGAAATAAATCCGGGCCTCGATTTATTTGCCGAGATTGAGCAACTAAAGAAAGAAAAAAATGCCATACTCCTCGCCCATTATTACCAGGAACCTGATATCCAGGATGTGGCAGATTATATTGGAGACAGTTTGGGTCTTGCCCAAAAAGCACAACAGACCGATGCCGATATTATTGTTTTCGCCGGCGTTCATTTTATGGCAGAAACCGCCAAGATCCTAAACCCAGGGAAAAAAGTGCTTCTTCCCGATTTGAAAGCAGGATGCTCATTGGCAGATAGCGCTCCGGCAGCTATTTTTAAATCATTCAAAGAAAAACACCCCGACCACCTGGTCATTTCTTATATCAACTGCACTGCAGAGATCAAGGCCTTAAGTGATATCATCTGTACCAGTAGTAATGCTGAAAAAATCATTGAAAGTGTACCCAGGGACCTGCCTATCCTGTTTGCTCCCGATAAAAATTTAGGAGCGTATCTGAATAAAAAAACCGGAAGAAATATGCTGCTTTGGAATGGTGCCTGTATGGTTCATGAGATATTCAGCCTGGAAAAGATGACCAAACTAAAAATCCGTCACCCCGAAGCGAAAGTAATTGCCCACCCGGAATGTGAGGAAGCGGTTTTGGCTTTTGCGGATTATATAGGCAGCACCACCCAGTTATTGAAATATTCAGAAACAGATAAAGCGACCCAATTTATTGTGGCTACCGAAACCGGCATCCTGCACCAGATGCAACAGAATAGCCCGAAAAAGACCTTTATTCCCGCCCCGCCGGATAATAGCTGTGCATGTAATGATTGTCCACACATGAAGCTGAATACCCTCGAGAAACTGTATTTGTGCTTAAAGTATGAGGCCCCGGAAATCCAAATGGAGGAAAAACTGCGAAAGGCCGCTAAAAAACCGATGGAACGGATGATGGAAATAAGCCGAAAAGCGGGATTAATCGGGTAATAAAGGATATTTTAGTCCTTTTTCTGAAATACTTTTTTTACTTTGTCTGCGTTATAATAAGGTATGACACACTACTACATTGAAAAAGATGGAAAAGTAGTTGGTCCGATGAGCTTGCGTGAATTAAAAGCGCGGGGTATTGTATTGAATACCCTTATCTGGCGAATTGGATTAAAGGATTGGTCATTTGCCAAAGAACTGGAAGAGTTAAAGCCTATTTTATTCCCCGGGCCACCTCCCCTCCCACCGAGTATTCTTGAAAAAATATACCTGGAAAATCCACCGGCTAAAAAACCGCAGGCCATAAAATTTGAGAAGCAAAAAAATCCAAAATACGACGACCGATATCATAAAGAAAGAGAAGCGGCGATAACGGGCGTTTTTATGTTTTTGGTGCCCATTTTCTTTGTACTTTTCTATAGGTTACTAAACACCTATTCTTACGAGACATTTTTTTATTTTAAAGTACTTTGTTTTTGGGTAGCATTAATATTTCGCGCCATTGCTGTTTCCTGGGGTGTGATTATCGCCAGACACCAAAACAGAGATAGCCAGATCTGGGGATTTTTCTGTTTTTTGTTTCCTGCTATTTGTCTGATGATATTAGGCCTCAGGAAAAAATTATATGATTCCACAGAATGGAAAAAATATTTATACCAGGAGCAGATCCATCGGAAACCCAAAAGATCTTTTAGTATCCACCTTCTTCACCGACCCTAATCCTTGTTTTACCGAACGGGAAAAAAGCAATAAGCGTTTTCTTTTTTTGTTCTCCTCTTTTCTTTAAAAAATAAAAAGAAAAGGAGAAACGGTAGTGCATACAAAAACATAATCAGTATTTTGGTCCTTCTTTTCACAAGAGATTAAATGGGAATGCCCATAAGATTATATGTGAATGGAAAGATATTTTAACCAATGCTAAAATCTGTTATGAGAAATTCTATTGTTATTATTTTACTGTTGCTGGTTATATCAGGATCAGCTCAAATTAAATCAACACCCGCAGCAGATCGCTTAAAAAGTTTTGATCAGCGAAAAGAATTACTTCAAAAATCTCTGCTAAACAATACCGGGTTCCGGAACATTGGTCCCAGTGTAATGAGTGGAAGGGTCGTGGATATTGATGTAAACCCCGAAGATCCCACCGAATTCTATGTTGCGTATGCTTCAGGCGGTGTATGGAATACAACAAATAACGGGCAGAGTTTTGTTCCTGTATTTGATTCGCAGGATATTATGTCTATAGGAGATATTGCTGTAAACTGGAAAACCAGAACCATTTGGGTGGGTACAGGAGAAGTAAACAGCAGCCGTTCTTCTTATGCAGGTATTGGCGTATACAAATCTTCTGATAACGGAAAAAACTGGGAATACCTGGGATTACCGGAAAGTCAGCATATCGGAAAAATTGAATTACACCCCACGGATAATAATATTGCCTGGGTGGCTGTGTTGGGACATTTATATTCTTCCAACAAAGAAAGAGGTATATATAAAACAACCGATGGCGGAAAAACCTGGAAACAGACTTTATATGTAGATGAAAATACCGGAGCGGTTGATCTGACCATCAATCCACAAAACCCGAATGAGCTATACGCTTCTATGTGGTATAGAACGCGGAAGCCCTGGAATTTTGAAGAGAGTGGTAAAACCAGCGGGATCTATAAAAGCAGCAACGGAGGAGATAGTTGGGAATTGATATCAAAAGAGGGAGCCGGATTTCCTGTAGGCGAAGGAGTGGGCAGGATTGGTTTGGCTGTATCACAACAAAACCCCAGTACAGTATATGCGATTGTAGATAATAATTTTCACCAATCGGATTCTGCAGCAGCCAAAAGAATAGACACTTCTCGATTTACGCTACGCGATTTCAAGGATCTTAGCAAGGAACAGTTTCTGGCTTTGGATGATAAAAAATTATCTGCTTTTGTAAGCTCCAGAAGAAACGGGATTCCGCAGAAATATACAGCAGCATCTATTAAAGAAGCGGTAGCCGGCGGAAAATTTCCTCCCTCTGTAATCTGGGATTTTTTGTTTGATGCCAACACGGCCTTATTTGAAACACCGATTATTGGATGCGAATTATACAAAAGCGATGATGCAGGAAAGAACTGGAAAAAAGTAAATACGAAGCCGCTTAACCTGTACAGTACGTATGGATATTATTTTGGAAAAGTATTCCTGAGTCCCGTGAATGATAATAAACTGGTGATTACCGGTGTAGATGTAGAAATGAGTACAGACGGAGGAAAAACATTTAAATCTATTGAAGGAGAAACCACACACTCTGACCACCATGTGGTTTGGATGGATCCGAAAAAAGACAGTCACCTGATTATTGGAAACGACGGGGGATGTAATATTTCTTATGATAATGGGGAACATTGGTTTAAGGCGAATACGCCGGCGGTAGGCCAGTTCTATAATATCACGTACGATATGGCTAAGCCCTATAATGTATATGGCGGATTACAGGATAACGGAACCTGGTTTGGACCCAGCACAACAAAGGAGGGCTATGGTTGGTATGATTCGGGAGAGAACCCATATAAAAGATTAAATGGCGGAGATGGTATGCAGGTGCAGGTAGATACCCGGGATAATAAAACAGTGTACAGCGGATCGCAGTTTGGTGCGTATTCCCGGCAAACCCTGGGTGGGGCAAGGGAAAGAGGAGCATCGGTTAGACCAACAACAGATTTAGGAGAAACACCATTGCGATTTAACTGGCAAAGCCCGATATTATTGAGCAAGCATAACCAGGATGTGTTTTATTTTGGAACTAATAAATTTCATCGCTCTTTGAACAGGGGTGATAGTATGATTACCATGAGCCAGGACCTGACCACCAATCCCAAAGAAAAAGGAGATGTTCCCTATGGAACATTGACAACGATTAGTGAAAGTCCATTGCATTTCGGCCTGATCTATATAGGCACAGATGATGGAAACATCCAGGTATCCAAAGATGGTGGCTATACCTGGGAACTAATCAATAAAAAATTACCAAAAGGATTATATGTTAGTCGCGTAACGGCAAGCGCCTTTAAAGAAGGAAGAGTATATGTTTCATTGAATGGATATCGAAATGATAATTTTCTTCCTTATCTCTATGTAAGCGAGGATTATGGAAATACCTGGAAGCAGATAGGAAAAGAGTTGCCTAATGAACCGATCAATGTAGTGAAGGAAGATATCACCAATGAGAATATTTTATTTGTAGGAACTGACGGGGGCTTATATGTAAGTATTGATGGGGGTAATAGTTCAATGATGTGGAACAAAGGATTACCCTATAGCGTTCCTGTTCATGATATAGCACAACAACCCAGAGAGAATGAATTGATATTAGGAACACATGGCCGCAGTTTGTATATAGCTAAACTAGATGAAGTACAAAAGCTGGCAAAAAATCCGGAGTATCGTGCGAAAAGGGAAGAAGAGATCAAGAAAAAGAATTAAAGATAAGGGATTAGTAAAAGGCGCAATGTTTACGAACATTGCGCCTTTTTGTTTGAAAGAACAAGGGTATAGCAAAAGCGCGAAAGATATTATGTAGAGGAATGAATAAAAACAGATAATATGATTGTATTGGTTTTTGGTAGAGGCAAAAAAGCAAAAAAGAAGGCCTTGTAAGAGAGTTTCCGCCAGAATGTAGTGAAGAAAGAAAGGCATATAGTAAAAGCCCTGTAGGCTAAAGACAAGAAAAAAAGAGAAAAAAACGATTACTACAAGCCATTTGTAGGCATACAACTACAAGACCTTTTCTGTAGTCTACGATTTTCGGTCAAGCAGTCTACGTTTTTTTCAGGCATCAAGTACAAGAAATAGAATGGTTTTACTAATAGAAACCGGGTAGGATTGTTCCATCTTTGTTATGTCAAAGCGAAAGAACCAGAACACAAAGAAAATCCTTAAAAACCGTATCCTATGAAACCTTTATTTACTCTTACCGCCATCAGACACACAGGTAAAGTTCCTGTTATTCCAAAAGCCGAAAAAGGGGCTCAAACACAAGCTGTACAATATGACAGGAAATACGATAAAAATCAGGAAGCATCCGTTACAGGAGTCTTTGTATTAGTTACCCCCATCTTGTTTATTATCTTTTCAATACTGAACTATGTTAAATATGAAGGATATACAGAATTCATCCAGGTTTTATTAGTGGGAGGCCTGGTAAGCCGCATTGGTGCCAGCATTTGGGTGGCAAGCATTGCGAAAGAACAAAACAGAAACGCACATAGCTGGGCTCTGAAGGCTTTATTATTACCAGGAGCAACCTTGATTGCCATTGGACAAACCAAAAGAATTGTTGATCCTAATGCTTGGAGAAAACATTTATATGGTCAAAATACAAGCAACGTTGCACAAATGACCACAAGAACTACTACAAAAGAACAAGCCTATCAAATGGCTTCTTAGTCGGAAAATATCTTTGGATTTGGTATAGAGTTTTTAAAGGTTACGTATAAAACCCCGGATATTTTCCGGGGTTTTTATATGTATTGGGGGGGGTATACTTACTCGCTAACAAAAGGAAGTTTCGCATCGCTATATTGTTTTCTCTGCACCAGGGATCTAAGGTTTTTAAAACTTTGGAAAAGACCTTTGGTTGAAAACAGGTTTACCATCCAGGGCGGAATATTTCCGTCGGGATCTACCCGAAGCACATAGCTTACCCGAATTAGGTTTTTGTCTATTGGTGTAATGGTCCACTTACCAACAGATTCAATAATTCGCACAACACCCCGCTTTTCGGGAACGAAACCTTGTACATTTTCTGCGCGAATGGTAATGACACGGGTTTTGGGGTCCTGGCTAATAGTCATATGTGCTACAAAATCACGATTGGAGGCCGGCCAGGGGAAATTCACTTCAGAATAATAATACAAATCGGTCGGAGACACCCGTTTTACAAGGTTACTGGATTTGGTGCTGTATACCCAGTCTTGTAAATGATCCACATCCAGGATCACTGAAGCCAATTGCGTAAGCGAAGCAGAAATAATTGACTCTGCTTTGATGGATTTTATCCGGTCGCCATCCAAATGAGAGGTAAAGGTTTTAATACTGTCACGATCGTTTCTTAGTTTCCAATCGTCCTGTCCATAACAGGCCCCAAAGCAAACAAAACCGAAAAAAAGCAGAAAAATAGGTCTAAGCATATAGGTTTTTGGAATAGAAGGGGGGCTTTCACTGAACTACCGTTTAAATGCCCCCTATAAATAGAGTATTAATACTGGTGGTAGACGGATGGGGACTAAATATATTTGATTCCAGAAGCGAAAAAAAGGAAACTAAATCCGTTAGCTAAAAAAATACTAAAAAAATTAGTGTGTATAACAAAAAAGGACTACTTTTATGTCTCCATTAATTTTGACCCTAAATTCTAAACACAATGAGTAACGCAGAAAAACTGAAAGCGCTAAAGCTGACGATAGACAAGATAGATAAAGACTACGGTAAGGGTAGTGTTATGATGATGAACGAAAAGAGCCAGGACCCGATGGAAGTTATTTCCACAGGATCCATTGGTTTAGATACAGCGCTGGGCGTAGGCGGATTACCGAAAGGAAGGATTATTGAAATATACGGACCAGAATCTTCTGGTAAAACAACCATAGCCATTCATGTAATTGCAGAAGCGCAGAAAAAAGGCGGGATGTGTGCAATCATTGATGCGGAACATGCATTTGATAGTTCTTATGCGCAGAAACTGGGTGTGGATGTAGATAACCTGCTGATATCACAACCCGATTATGGTGAACAGGCTTTGGAAATTGCCGACAGGTTGATTTTATCCGGAGCTTTGGATGTTGTGGTGATTGATTCGGTTGCAGCCCTGGTTCCTAAAAGCGAACTGGAAGGTGAAATGGGTGATAGTAAAATGGGTCTTCATGCGCGCCTGATGAGTCAGGCTTTGCGTAAGCTCACAGCAACCATTAATAAAACCAATACGGTATGTATTTTCATTAACCAGTTACGCGAAAAAATTGGTGTGATGTTTGGAAATCCTGAAACTACAACAGGCGGAAACGCATTGAAATTCTATGCATCCGTTCGTTTGGATATTCGTAGAATGACACAGATAAAAGATGGTGATGCTGCTGTGGGTAATCATGTAAAAGTGAAGGTGGTAAAAAACAAAGTAGCGCCACCTTTCCGCGCAGCAGAGTTTGATATCATTTTTGGAGAAGGAATCAGCAAACTGGGAGAAATCATTGATATTGGCGTAGAACTGGGTATTGTTCAGAAAAGCGGTTCCTGGTTTAGTTATGAAAGCAATAAACTGGGACAAGGCCGGGATTCTGTAAAATCGCTCCTGCACGATAACCCCGAACTGGCCAACGAAATTGAGGCCAAAATCCGGGCAAAAGTTAGCGAAGTAAAAGCTGCCGCTGAGGCATAAAATAGGTTTTTTAGGATGGGTTAGTTAGTAAGACCGCCTCTGGATACAGGGGCGGTTTTTTTAGGTAAAAGGGAGTGTCCAAACAATGAAATAAGATAAAAAGCAATTGTAAATAGAAAAAAACTAAATAAATACTACAAAATCAATAGTAAATGGGAATTTGAATTATAGCAAAAAATGTAAATAAAGTATATATGAACCCAAATATGCGCAACCCTTTTTAGTTTAAAAGCGTGCAAATGAGATCGGTGGTAGCATGTGGTGAGACGCAATCCAAACACAACTCTGTGCAAACTCCGCCCCTGTTGTTCTCCGCAATGAAGAAATTAACACCTAACAACAAATTCTGAAATTCCCCTCAGGGGGGTTACCTTATCTTCATAAAACGTATCAAAAAGAAAATAATGTCATCAGTAAAAATATTAGGCAAAAGAAAAACAATAGCGCTGGTAGCACACGATCATAAGAAAGCTGACCTGATGGAATGGGCCATTCATAATAAAACCGCATTGGCAAAACATGAAATGGTAGCCACCGGAACCACGGGAAAGCTGTTAGAAGAAGGACTCGATAGACCGGTAAAGAAATTATTAAGCGGTCCATTGGGTGGCGATCAACAAATTGGTGCCATGATTGCGAATGGTGAAATAGATATGGTATTCTTTTTCTGGGATCCTATGCAGGCGCAACCACACGATAGTGATGTAAAAGCGTTGCTGCGATTATGTGTAGCCTGGAACCTACCCATGGCATGTGACAGAGCAACAGCAGATTTTTTAATGACATCGCGATTTATGCACGAAGAATATGAAGCCACAGTGCCGGATTATACCAACTACCTGAACAGACAAATCAAAGAAAATGAATAGTGTGGTTCTGCGTCCCTGGCAAAAACAGGATGCACAGGAGCTGGCTTCTATTGCCAACAATAGAAATATCTGGAACAATGTTCGGGATGCATTGCCGAGTCCGTATACTGTAATGGATGCCATGCAGTGGATTGCGCATGTAAATGGACAGCAGCCGGTGTTGAATTTTGCGATAGTTTTTAAAGGAAATATTGTAGGCAGTATTGGTTGTGTACCCAAAGAAGATGTATCGAGAAAAACAGTGGAGATCGGCTATTTTGTGGGAGAGCCCTATTGGGGGAATGGAATTGCTTCGCGAGCGGTACAGCTGCTGAATGATTTTGTAACTACGCGACTGGATGTTGCGAGAATTGATGCACATGTTTTTGCACAGAACAAAGCGTCGATGAAAGTGTTATTGAAAAACGGATTTTACCTTGAAGCCATCCACCGGAAAGCGGCGTTCAAAAACAACCAGTTTCTGGATGATTATGTTTGGGCAAAATTAGTATAGCGATTCGTCGTATTTTGGTTGGTGAAAAGGTATCCAAAAAAAATAATTCCAAAACCAACCCCATGAAAAAACTGCTTTTATTATCCTTTCTTGCCTTTGCCTTTTTTCAGTTACCCGCACAGGACACTTTATCAAAAGCCGATATTCCCGTAGCAGCAAAACTGCTGGACCTGCATTTTACACAGTCAGAGATTGACAGTATGTATGATGGCGTGAAAAGTAATTTATCGGGCTATCAACTGATGCATAAACAAACACTGAGCAACGGTGTGCCGATGACCTTATGGCAAAGTCCGGTGTTACCCGGAATGCATTTTTCCGAAAAACAGGAAAAGATCAAATGGAATATTCCTTCAAACGTAGAAGTGCCAGCGAATAAAAACGAATTATCCTTTTATAGCCTTTTACAGCTAGCCTCTTTACTCAAAAACAAAAAGATCAGTTCGGTAGAATTGACAAGGTTTTTTATTGAGCGGTTAAAAAAATATGGCGATTCGTTACAGTGTGTTATTTCGATAACCGAAGATATTGCTATGCAACAAGCGCAGGAGGCGGATGCAGAAATTGCGAAAGGAAAATATCGTGGATTGCTGCATGGAATCCCCTATGGATTAAAAGATCTGTTTTCTGTAAAAGGAACCAAAACCACCTGGGGAGCCGCGCCGTATAAAAACCAGGTGATTGATGAAGACGCGTTTGTATATAGCCAATTAAAAGAAGCCGGCGCAGTTTTGATTGCCAAATTCACATTAGGCGCTTTGGCCATGGGCGATTATTGGTATGGTGGAAGAACCAAGAATCCTTGGAATATTAAAACAGGCTCATCAGGCTCTTCTGCGGGATCCACTTCCGCTACAGTTGCGGGACTGGTTCCGTTTGCTATAGGAACAGAAACCTGGGGTTCGATTGTTTCACCCTCTTCTACTTGTGGCGCAACAGGATTGCGCCCAACTTTTGGCAGCATCAGCAGATCGGGTGCCATGACACTTAGCTGGAGTCTTGATAAAGTAGGCCCTATTTGCAGAAGTGCTTCAGATGCGGCTATCGTATTCAATTATATTCATGGAACAGACGGGCTGGATATGAGCTCGGTGAATAAACCATTCAATTATAAACCACAAGCAGATATTACCAAGCTGAAAGTGGCGTATGCAAAAAATTATTTTGATAAAATCACAGATACCAGCCGAAACGAATGGAAAGTATTGGAAGCGTATAGAAAAATGGGTGTTGAATTAATTCCAGTCAATTTTCCGGATAGTGGTGTATATAATTTTAATATCATGAATGTGGTAATTAGCGCTGAAGGCGCTGCCGCTTTTGATGAATTCACCAGAAATAATATTGACGATGAAATGACCCGCCAGGGAAAATTTGATTGGCCGAATACGTTTAGAACCTCTCGATTAATGTCGGCAGTGGAATATATTAATGCCAACAGGCACCGGTTTTTGCTGATGCAAAAAGTAAATGAGCTGATGAATACCGTTGATGTATTGATTTGTCCCACCCGAAACAGTGGGAATCAAAGCGCCATCACCAATCTTACTGGCCACCCGGTGGTGTGTATGCCTACTGGCTTTGATAAACGATTTAATTTACCTACCAGCATTACCCTGATTGGTAAATTGTATGATGAGGCAACAATTCTATCGGTAGCAAAAGCTTATCAGGATGTAACCCCCTGGGAGGATATGCACCCGGCTATGTTTAAATAAAAGTTGTAGGAATTATTCACAAAATGCGCTTCTGTTTTTGGAAAGAAAACGACCAAATACATAAAGCGCATTTTTATTGGCCGTAGTTTCTTAAATTGCTTTTCTTCCATCAATACCCATAACATGAGAAAATTAGTTGCTGCCGGCGCCATGAGCGTGCTGGCCATGATTTGTCAAACAGGTGCGGCACAAAAACCGATTACCGGATTTACTGAAAAAACTTCTACAGACGAAAGACTGATTGAACAAAAATTTGATGCGCAACTGAGTGCGCAAAGGGTTGGTCAAACCATCAAGGAATTATCTGCCAAGCCACACCATATCGGATCACCCGGTGGAAAAGAAGTGGCAGAAAATATTCTGAACAAATACAAATCTTTCGGATGGGATGCGAAAATAGTCACTTACCAGGTTTTGTTTCCTACACCTAAAACAAGGGTATTGGAAATGACCGCCCCGGGTGTTTATAAAGCATTGCTGAAAGAGCCCGCGTTGAAGGAAGATGGAACATCAGGACAAGAAGGTCAACTGCCTACCTATAATGCCTGGAGCGCAGATGGCGATGTTACCGGAGACCTGGTTTTTGTGAATTATGGCTTACCCGAAGATTATGAAATACTGGGAAAGCTGGGCATCGATGTAAAAGGCAAAATAGTGATTGCCAAATATGGTAGAAGCTGGAGAGGAATAAAACCCAAAGTAGCACAGGAGCATGGTGCATTGGGTTGTATTATTTATTCTGACCCCAAAGATGATGGCTATTACCAGGGAGATGTATATCCCAAAGGAGCGTATAAAAATGAATATGGTGTTCAGCGTGGATCCATTATGGATATGGTTATTTATCCCGGCGATCCGCTAACACCCAATATTGGTGCTACAGAAAATGCCAAAAGACTGGATCGTCTTTCTGCACCTAATTTATTGAAGATACCCGTATTGCCGATCAGCTATCACGATGCAAAACCATTATTAGAAGCGTTGGAAGGTCCAGTAGCACCAGATGACTGGAGAGGTGCGTTACCTTTTACTTACCATATTGGTCCGGGTAAAACCAAAGTGCACCTGAAAGTTGATTTTGACTGGAAGTTAACCCCGGCTTATGATGTGGTGGCTATGATAAAAGGTTCGGATTATCCTGATCAATGGGTTATCAGGGGAAATCACCATGATGCCTGGGTAAACGGAGCAGATGATCCTATTAGTGGTCAGGCGGCATTATTGGAAGAGGCGCAGGCGATAGGACAATTGGTAAAAGGGGGTTGGAAACCCAAAAGAACCCTGGTGTATTGTGCCTGGGATGGTGAAGAACCCGGATTATTGGGTTCAACAGAGTGGGCCGAAGACCATGGATCGGAATTACAACAAAAAGCAGTGGTATATATTAATTCGGACGGAAACGGAAGAGGATTTTTAGGCGCCGAAGGGTCTCACGCTTTGGAAACACTGGTAACGGAAATCAGTAAAGATGTAATCGACCCGCAAACCAAAGTAAGTGTTTTTGACAGGGCAAAAGCCAGAAATGAAATCAATGCCAAATCGGCAAAGGATAAAAAAGAAGCGATCTCAAAATCTATTTTTACCATTGGTGCCATGGGTTCAGGCTCGGATTATTCTTCTTTTATACAACACCTGGGTGTTCCTTCACTTGACTTTGGATATGGTGGCGAAAATGCAGGCGGGGAATATCATTCTATTTATGATTCTTATGATGATTACCAGCGATTTAAAGATCCCACATTTGATTATGGGGTTGCTTTATCTAAAACCGCCGGACGTGCTGCACTAAGAATGGCAGACGCTGATCTGCTTCCTTTTGATTTCAGGAGCCTGGAGAAAACGGTAAGCGACTATATAAAAGATCTGATCAGTAAAACAGACCAGCTACGTGAAATTACTGCTGCAGAGAATGAAGTCATCAAAGCCAATGCCTATGGACTGGCCAATGATCCAACAGAGAAATTAAAAGCACCGGAAACAAAAGCGGAAGTACCTTATATAGATTTTTCTCCTTTGCAAAACGCGCTGGCAGAATTAGAGAAAAGTAGCAATGAGTTATCAGAAGCGTGGACAAAAGCGCTTGCGGGATCGGCAGCGAAAGAGAAAATCAACAAAGCCCTGTTTCAGGCAGAGCAACAATTGCTGACAACAGAAGGATTGCCGAGAAGGGGTTGGTATAAACACACATTATATGCACCAGGATTTTATACAGGGTATGGTGTAAAAACAATGCCGGGTGTGCGTGAAGCCATTGAGCAAAGAAACTGGAAGGAAGCTTCAGAACAGGTAGTAATAGCCGCTGCCGCCATTTCGCGCTTAGCAGCTTATCTGCATGGGGTAGCAAATTACTAATCGAAAAAATAAATAAAAACAAAGCCCGGCAGATTTTGCCGGGCTTTGTTATGTCCTAACTTTACGACAGAAAGGGTGTATTCTTCACCCAATGCTTGTTTCACCAAGAAAAAGAAACAAATGAAAACGATTTGCTGCCTTGTTCTAGGGCTAATATTTTGTTCAACAGTTTCCGCACAGGAAGGCTTGAATTTGTATGAGAAAAAATTGTTTATCAAAGGCGCCGATACGCTTCGTTACCGGATATTATATCCGAAGAATTATAAAAAACGAAAATCGTATCCATTAATCGCTTTTCTGCATGGATCCGGAGAGCGGGGGAATGATAATGAAAAGCAATTATTACATGGGGGCGATCTGTTTGTGAAAGAAGAAGTGCGGAAATATTTTCCTGCAATTGTTATCTTCCCGCAAAGTCCGGTAAATATTACCTGGTCAAATTTCAAAAGAACCATGGGCAAAAATGATTGGCAGTTTTTTCCTGACCAGGCCCCAACAACACCTCAGCAATTGGTAAAAGACCTGCTGGATAGTTTTGTAAATAATAAAATGGCAGATAGTAAAAGGGTATATATCGGAGGGCTATCGCTCGGTGGATTAGGAACCTATGAAATGCTGATCCGCTATCCGAATTATTTTGCGGCAGCCTTTCCAATTTGCGGTGCAGTAAGTGTTCCACAATTTCTAGCCAGCGCATCGCCACTTCCGCTATGGATTTTTCATGGCGCATTGGATGCTTCGGTTACACCAGAATATGACAGGGATTTGTATAAGGCACTGATGACAAGGGGAGCGAAAAATGTAAACTATACGGAATATCCGAAAGCTGGACATAATAGTTGGGATTCGGCATTTGCAGAGCCTAAATTATTACCCTGGCTATTTTCGAATAAGAAGCGGAACGGAAGTAAAACCTGGTAATTAAATTCATTTTAAATAGTTGCTAAACGGATTTCTGTGAAAAAAAGCGTTTGTTTATTTATCAGCGTAATGGTGAGCTGCACTGTTTTGTTTTCGCAAAAAACAAAACCGGATGAAAAAGTATCGATTGGCTCCATTCGTTTTATCGGCGAGTATGATGTGCCCCATAATCTTGTATACAAAGGAACCACGATTGGTGGTTTATCGGGGATTGATTATGATAGCACGAAAGGAGTCTATTATATGATCAGTGATGACCGATCGGCGATAAACCCGTCTAGGTATTATACTGCAAAAATATTTCTGAATGAGAAGAAAATTGACAGCGTAGTATTTGTAGCGGTAACTACTTTGTACCAGAAAAACGGAAAGCCCTATCCCAATTCAAAACAGGATCCTGCACATACACCCGACCCCGAAGCCTTACGATATAATCCCCATACACATCAAATGATTTGGAGCAGCGAGGGTGAGCGGATTGTTAACGGAAAAGATACGGTATTGGAAAACCCGGCCATTACGGTTATTTCGCCCGATGGAAAATATATAGACACGTTTCCGCTTCCACCCAACCTGTTGATGCATGCAACGGAAAAAGGCCCCAGACAAAACGGCGTATTGGAAGGATTGAGTTTCGCAGAAAATTTTACAAAGCTATATGTGAATGTAGAAGAGCCATTATATGAAGATGGGCCAAGAGCAGGTCTTACAGACAATAATCCATGGGTACGGTTTTATCGGTTTGATGTGAAGAGCCGAAAAAATACCGCGCAGTATGCATATAAGCTTGACCCGATTGCCTACCCGGCTTCACCGGCCGATGCTTTTAAAATTAATGGGATACCGGATATTTTATCTATCGGAAATGAAAAACTGATTGTATTGGAAAGATCATTTTCAACAGGAAGAATGCCTTGTACCATAAAAATATTTTTAGCAGATATGAAAGGAGCCACAGATATATCCAATAACTCCTCACTCAAAATAAAGCCGGCAGAAAAACCGGTATCCAAAAAACTCTTGCTGAATATGGACGATCTCGGAATCTATATTGATAATATTGAGGGTGTCACTTTTGGTCCAACTTTACCCAATGGACATAAGACCCTTTTATTGGTATCAGATAATAACTTTTTACCGATCGAAAAAACACAGTTTATGTTGTTTGAAGTAATTCCGGGATCATAAGCAGCGCAACATTAACTACTATATCAACAAATAAAAATTATGCGGAATATTTATTATGCAATCTGTTTTTTGTTGCTGGCAGGTTGTAAGGTAAATAAAACAGCCAACCCCCATATTGCCATACAAACACAATATGGAGATATTGAACTCGAGCTTTATCCCAAACAGGCACCCAAAACCGTTGCCGCATTTTTAGGGTATATAGATTCGGGTTTCTATTTTAATAGTAATTTTTACCGGGTATTGAATCTTGAGAACCAGCCGACCAATGCACCTAAAACGGAATTGATACAGGGAGGTATCTGGAAAACGAATCACACAAAAAGCTGTGCAGATACCAGGAATCCCCCACGAAAGCACACAAGAAACAGGGATACACCATACAGACGGCGTGATTTCATTAGCCAGGCTGGCACCAGGAACCGCTTCAACAGAATTCTTTATTTGTGTTGGGAAACA
>CAIYKV010000243.1 GCA_903926855.1 uncultured Bacteroidota bacterium
ACCGATCATCTTTAGAAGTATCGGGAACTACCATAATTGCATCCTGCGATAATGCATGGGCACAGAATGAAACATCCCTTGCTGTCTGGGGAACACTTAAACCAACTTTTGCTTTAAACCACTGACGATCGGAGTCAACTAAAGAAATAAGAGAAATGGGTGTTTCGCAGATCTTTGAAGCAAGTTGTACAATTTCATTAAAATCATCTTCCGACTCAGTATCCAGAATCTGGTAACGCTTTAGGAGAGCTACCCGTTCTGACTCATTTTCGCCGATAACAGCTGATTTCATTTTACTAGTTTAGTCTTTGTTCTTACGATCTTACATCGTTTACAATTACGATACACAAAGATCGGTATATCTGTGCGTAAATTAGCCTATCGCAGCAACTACCTGGTCTGTGTTGCTTTTCAAAATAGTAATGATTCAGATTGCGGGCATTACTACCGATTATTAATAGAGTGAATTGAAAAATACTGCACTAAAATCAAATACAAATGTAAATAAATTATATGTAAAAAGGGCTTTCTTATGCTGACCAGCTAAAGAATCTGTAGATATAAACAGATTGCCTGCCCTAAAATAAGCTCATCTGCCATTTTCTTATGAGTTTGGTTCGTAAAATTCTAAACTTATCAGGTCGCCGGGGATCGGCAATTCATTCCAGGCTGGATGAATTGCCAAAGCAGCACCAATTGCAGAGGCCTGGGATACGGTGGCAGCAAATACCTTAATTTCCGGAAAAGAATTCGCAAGAAATTGCATATAAACATGATTATGGGCAAAACCTCCATCCACAAATATCCTGTCTGTTTTTTGATCAGAAAGTACCAGGGAAACAGATCGTTTCTGTTGTTGTATAATATCAAATAGCAGCTGATGATACGCTTCCTCATAACTTGTAAACTGCTTCAACTCTCTGCCCGCAAAAACAGAAGGGTATTTGCCCGTGATTACAGTAGCCAGTTCCTGGGTTTTATCTATCCTGTTGACTAAGTCTGGTTTATACAGGACTTCGGTATAGTAGTTATGCCCTTTTTGAAAATAATCGCCCAGCCTTTTCACCTGCTGCTCATGTTCATTTCCTGCAAAAAGTCGGGAAGATTTTACGGGTTTCCCATCAAAAGACATATAACATAAACAATCCTGTTCCAATTCTTCTTCTGTTAATGGACGCGTATTAAATGGGTTCATACTAATACACCAGGTACCTGTTGATATTAATATAAACGGCATCGAAAATGTTTTCAGGTAAGGGATAAGTGCTGAAGAACTATCATGTAAGCCCTGTGCGATTTTAATTGGTCTGCCATCCCAGTCCAATTCAAGTACCTGACCTGCAGGAGCAAGAGGGGCTAGTTTTTCAATAATATCTTCTGCAAAAACCCAGTCATGGTAGGTTCCTTTCGTAAAATTCCATAACCCGGTATGACAACCAATACTGGTAATTTCAGAAATAGCTTTCCCAGACAGCAGGTAACTGATATACTGGGGTAAATGAACTGAGTATTTTACCTGATCAAAAAGTTTTTGTTTTCGATGTTGGAGATAATATAACAGCAATCCTGAATTCAGGCTACCTAATACTGGCGAAGCTGTTATCAGAGAAAATGTTTTTTCACCTCCATAGGAATCGTAAAAAGATTTGAGTAACTCTGGGGGATAGGGTTTCAGGTAATTATATATGGGAGTAACCAATTCCCCATTCTCTCCAATATTCACAAAACTTGCACCGTAAGCTGAAAAATTGATGGCTTTTATATGAACGGAAGGGCAATCTTTTATTTCTGCAATTACTTCCTTTACCCAATCCGTTAGCTGTTTTATATTATCGCAAGGGAATCCGTCTTCATCACTAATTTCAGCAATCTGGATATTTGTTTCCAGCAAAATCTGGTATTGCTGATTGAAAAGAAAGAATTTTTTATTGGTTTTTCCAATATCAAACACGGCTATGATACCTCCTTCCACGTTTACAGATTTCAGCATTTCCTTAAACCCGTTTGCTGTATAGAGATGCATATTTACTAATTTTATAAACCCGTAGCCATTGTTTTCTCTCCTCTTTTCTTTATCAGTGTTTCCCTTATCTTTTGATCCCTGAATAATTGAAGCGGGGCTAAAGCTGCCCCATTCCTCAACCTGGCTTCCGCTATAATCGGCCTGACATCTGTACGGTAAGCTTCTTGAAGAATTTCCTGGGCTTTTACTGTATCATTGTTCAATTGTGCTTCTTCTAATGCGTTGGTATCAATCAATAATGCCTGAGTATAGGCTATCATAATAGCTTCCACACTTTGTAATAGATCTTCTAACGGGTCTTTCACATTGTGCGATGCATCAATCATCCAACCCAAATCCTTTGCATGATTCATTTTCCGGTTATCCATTCCCTCTACCAACTCATGAAAAATCAGGAATAACTGATACGGATCAATACTGCCAACCGTAAGATCATCATCTCCATATTTACTATCATTAAAATGAAAACCACCTAATTTTTGTTCATTTAATAATAATGCTACAATCTGTTGAATATTGGCATTGGGAAGATGATGGCCCAAATCAACCAATGTGTAAGCTTTGTTGCCTAGTTTACTTGCATACAAATAAGACTGTCCCCAATCCCCCACTGTTGTCGAATAAAAATTAGGCTCATAGGCCTTATACTCTATAAACATTTTCCAGTTAGCCGGCAATGCAGAATAAATTTCCTTTAATCCGGCCAGTGTATTTTCAAAGGCTTTCCTGAAATTTAATTGCCCTGGGAAACAAGAACCATCAGCCAGCCATACCGTTAATGATTCTGACCCCAGTTCAATGCCATGTTTGATAACCTCTAGATTATGCACAATAGCCTGTTTACGAACAGCAGCATTTACATGTTGCAGGGAACCGAATTTATAACTCACTGACTGTCCCGGCTGATCCTGAAAAGTATTGGAATTGACCGCATCAAATAATAATCCGTATTCTGCGGCCAGGGTTTTGATCTTGTTGGCATCAGATGGAATATCCCATGGAATATGCAGAGAAATAGCACCACTGGCATTGTTCAGTTGATGAAGTAAACCAATATCTTCAATTTTTTCTTCCAGACTTCTTGGCTCTCCTCCCGCACCAAAGCGGCCAAACCTTGTGCCGCCCGTACCTAATGCCCATGAAGGAATCGCTATCTGAAAGTTGATCAATTTGGCAAGGATTTCCTCAATACCCAAAATATTTTCTGTAACAAACGCATAATTACGAATATGCTTTTTCAACAGCGGTTCATTATGTGCTGCAATCATTGTTTTCTCAATCAACATAATCTTTGATTTTTTACAGTCAGTCTACGGCAAAAAGAATACCTCTTTTAAAGGTATACTTATCGGCGAATTGTCTTCATTTGTTTCCATAATATCTTTCATATAAGCCCACCATTTCTGCATAACAGGTTGCGAGGGCAACTCATCCATTTTTGAAATATCTGTAACCTGCAAACTGCCAAATAAACCCAATGTT
Organism: uncultured Bacteroidota bacterium; assembly: GCA_903926855.1. Classification (GTDB taxonomy): domain Bacteria; phylum Bacteroidota; class Bacteroidia; order Chitinophagales; family Chitinophagaceae; genus Sediminibacterium. Next base: position 3,506 of record CAIYKV010000243.1, read on the forward strand.
ACCGGGTCCAGGAAAATTGCATATTCATGAATACCGGTATCTTTTAACAGCTTTTCTAACTCAGGCCATATCAATTCATGTCTTCGCTGGTACTCTTCTTCAAACCCCGGTTTCAATTGCATACGAAAAGCTACTCTTTGCATATATATTCCAGATAAGTTGTTTGTAAATGTTCCGATTCTAAAAATATCCCACTCTTTTTGGTAGAGACTATTTATCTAAGAAAAGCCGCCGCAACACCTCCATCCACATTCAATACATTGCCGGTAGATTTTTGTAATAGTCCGCTCACAAAAGCAAAACAGGCATCAGCAACATCGGAAGGATAAATAATTTCATTCAGCAAAGTTCGCTTTGCATAAAATTGAGGGAGTTCTGCTACTGAAATATTATATGCCTTAGCGCGTCCCTCCGCCCATGCTCCTTCCCATATTTTACTTTCGCTGATCACGGCATCCGGGTTTACTGCATTTACCCGAATCTTATCTTTTCCTAATTCGGCGGCATTTAATCTGCTTAAATGTAATTGTGCCGCTTTAGCTGAACCGTATCCGGCATTATTCGGTCCGCTTACCAATGCATTTTTGCTAACGATATTCAATACATCTCCCCCCATATCCTGTTTCCGCATAATAGCAACCCCTTCCTGAGTAACCATAAATTGCCCTTTTACCAAGATATCATATAACAGATCCCAATCCTTTTCAGTATGCTCTTCGATAGGCTTTGAAATAGATATCCCTGCACAGTTCACAATGATATCAATCCCTCCAAAATAAAGGGAAGCAGCTGCATAAGCATCTTCGATATCTTTTTTGGACGTAACATCAATTAATACTGTTGTAAATACATCTGACCCATATTGCTTTTGAAATTCTCTTTTTGCCGTTGCAAGTCGGTCGGCATCATTATCATTTACCACAATACAAGCCCCTTCGTTCGTAAATCGTTTAGCGATCGCTTTACCAATCCCTCCTGCACTACCCGTAACCAGGGCAATTCTTCCGGATAAGGGTTTGGGTTTTGGCATCCTTTGTAGTTTGGCCTCTTCCAATAACCAGTATTCAATATTAAATGCTTCCTGTCTGGGTAATGAAGTATAGGCTGAAATCGCTTCAGCCCCTCGCATAACATTGATCGCATTGGTATAAAATTCCGCCGCTACCCTGGCAGTTTGTTTATTCGCAGCAAAAGTAAACATACCTACTCCCGGATATAAAATCACCACCGGGTTGGCATCACGCATCGCCGGGCTATTTGCATGTTTACATTGCTGGTAATATTCGGTATACATTTCCCGGTATTGAACAAACTGCGGACTCAGGGTTTCTTTAATTGCCTGAATATTGGTAAGATCTGTATCCGGATCCAGGTTCAAAACCAGCGGACTGATTTTTGTTCTGAGAAAATGATCCGGACAGGAAGTGCCCATCGGTGCCAGTCTTTCCAGGTCATTCGAATTAATAAATTGCAGTACACGTTCATCATCTGTAAAATGGCCAATCATTTTCTTTTCCAATGAGCAGAAACCTCTTAATACCGGCGCCAATGCTGAAGCCTGTGCTAACCGCTTTTCTTTTGGCAATGCCGATATTTTTTCCCCACCAAACACTATCTTTTTTGCTGCAATATTCCTTTCAATATAGTCAGCGCAGATCTCTATAATATCCAGCGTATTCAAATAACTTTCATAAGCAGTTTCACCCCATGTAAACAATCCATGCGATCCCAACATGATACCCCGGATACCCGGGTTTTTAGTAAGACAATCCCGCAATTGTAAACCAAGGTCAAAACCCGGTCTTTGCCAGTCAACCCATCCGATACTGCCTCCGAATAATTCCTCCGTTATTTTCTTACCATCCTTAGCCGCAGCAATAGCAATGGCTGCATCCGGGTGAAGATGATCAATATGTTTGAAAGGAAGCAACCCATGCAGTGGCGTATCGATGGAGGGCGCTTTCGAATCCAGATCATAAATACAATGATTAAACAAAGCCACCATTTCATCTTCCTGTTCAATTCCTTTGTACACAGCAGTAAGACTATGCAACCTGTCAACATACAAAGCGGCAAGACCGCTAGCCTGTAAAGTACCTAGGTCTCCTCCACTCCCCTTTACCCACATCACTTCTGTTTGATTACCGGTAAGCGGATCCGCGGCCTTCACCTTACAGGAAGTATTTCCTCCCCCATAATTCGTAAGCCTGAGATCAGCCCCTAATAAATTGGAACGATAGATCAATAATGCTACCTCATCTCCAGCCAAAGAAGCTGCTTTTTCATCATCCCATAAATAACTTACATATTGATATTTCTCTCTTTTGATGCGCATATTTTTTTGTTTACATTTTTTGTTGTTGGCTGTTGGCTTTTGGCCAATAATCAAAAGATAGGTTTTCCATCTCTTTTAAGCCAACGCAAGCCAATAGCCAAAGGCCAACAGCTAATAACCCTCAACTATTTTCCTATCGAATTTCCATATCCTACGATAATTACAGAAGCAACAATAGTAAGTATTCCTATAGTAATGGTTGTTTTTGTTTTACGGCTCACTCCTTTCCATTCTTTTAAAATCATACCCCACATATTGGAAACCAAAATGATAAATGCCATATGCAGTATCCAGGAACTGGCTCCGTTACCCATTTTACTTTCTCCCATTCCGTAAAAAAAGAATTGGAGAAACCAGGTAGTACCGGCCAGTGCAGCAAACAGGTAATTTCTTTTTAAAGGGGTTTTCTGATTGGTATAATCCCCAAAACTTTTATTGCGGATATTCAGTAGGATACACCATATAAAATTAGTAGTTAGTCCACCCCAAAGCAGCACTACATAAGTTACATTATTACTAAAAAGAAAATTACCCTGCCCGGGATTAGCCAATTGCCAGGTATGATTCGCTACTTCAGCCATAGGTTTTCCTGCTTCTATCCCAAAATTAAAACAGGCACTTAAAATACCGGATATCGTAGCTACAATTAATCCTTTGATCAGGTTGAATTCTTTAACGGATTCCTTCTTTTTCTCCTCAGAAAGTTCTTTTTCTTTAAGCATACCTGCCCTGCCACAGATAAATATTCCAATCAAACAAACCAAAACACCTAATAATACCATTCTCCCTCCTTCACTGTTTACCATCTGCATGAAACTTATTTTCCCTTCATGCGGGTAAAAATTATAATAAACAGAGGGAATCAATGCGCCGAAAACAGCGCAATACCCAAGTATGACAGAATTGCCTAACGACATGCCCAAAAATCTAACTCCTAAGCCGTAAGTCAATCCCCCAATACCCCAAAGAACACCTAAACAATAAGTCCACCAAATTACCTGCCCATCCGTTTGCCGGATAATTTCAGCGAAATGTGGGATAGTCAGATAGGCTGCTAACGGTGGCACAATCAACCAGGAAAATATCCCCCCAATCAACCAATAACTTTCCCAATGCCAGTACTTAACTTTCTTAAATGGCATATAAAAACTACCCGAAGCAAACCCACCAATAAAATGAAAAATAACCCCAAGAATAACTCCCATAAATAATTTTTAGAATAGTTACCTAATAAGCAAGCCAAGAAATAAATCTGTTCACATATACTAATTCCCTTTCACATTTTCAAATTCTCAAATTTTCAAATTTTCAAATTATTTTCCACTCATCTTCCTAATCAACTCCACTTCATCCTTCCTATACGCCGATCCGTCTTTCCAGAATATATCATGAAACCATTCGATAGGTTGTCCGCCATCTTTCATGGGATTACTCCATGCATAAATAGTATTGGTTTTACCATTTACAAAACCCCAGTTAATTGCCCCTACATTTTCTTTCTTAAGAAGAGGAAGTATATTGGAGAAGCGGCTATTGCGTATGCGGGCCATATATTCAGTGCAGATTACAGGGCGCCCAAATGATTTCAATATCTGGATTACTTTATGATGTGCCGTAGGTTCATCATAATTGTGGTAGGTAATCACATCAGAATTCTCGGTTATAAAAACATTTATTTTTTCTAAATTCCAATCCCATAATCCAATGCTAATTGGCTGATCAGGGTTCACATTACGTGACCATTCCACAATTTTCATAAGTAAGGGAAGTGTTGAATCCTTTTTACCACTATTACCAGGTTCATTATATAAATCCCATAACAGGATGCGTTTATCATGCGCAAAACTGGTCATCACATCTGTAACGTATTTTTCTAATTCAGGAAAGAGGGTAATATCATTAGAGGCAGGCTGACCAGGATCCTGTACCCAACCTGAATTATGAATCCCCGTTTTGGGCTCGGGCTGCTTACCTATTTTTGGGGTAGTATTCCAACAATCATCAAAGAAAACAAATAAAGGCTCTATCTTATGCTTTTCTGCAATACTGAGAAATTGATCCACTCTTTTTTTAAATCCCTGGGGATCTTGCTTCCAGGCCAGACTATGCAAGAAAACACGCATCGTGTTCATACCTATATTTTCTGCCCAGCCCAATTCTTTGTCAATCGTAACCGGATCAAAAGTATCAGCCTGCCACATTTCTAACTGGTTAATAGCTGTAGCAGGTATATAATCGGCACCTACTAACCATTTGTGTTTGCTATACCAAACATTCGCTTTCTCAATACTCCAAACCTGTCCTTTGGGTTGTGCCTTTAGATATGGGGTAGCAAACACGAAAACCATTATCACCCAAAAAATTCTTACCTCTGTAATAACCTTCATCTTTCTGTAGTTTAGTTCCCAACCTTGCCTTTGTGCCTTGGTGTGAGATTAAATTGCACACCAGGGCACAAAGGCAAGGTTTTAGTTAGTTAATATTTTTTTCAATCTTCCAAGTGCTTCTATATAATAATAATCCGCATAGGTTAATGGCATATCCACTTCAGAATTGCCCGGCAAACTCCCAACACTATGTTTCAGGATAAAACCTCCATTTGTTCCCATTGCCGCTGTATAGGCTTGCGTAGACAGGTTTTGCAGAATCTGCTCTGCCACCGACAAATATTTTTGACTATTTACTTTTGACACATATTTCTCCAATTCCAATAATGCTGAAGCGATGATAGCAGCTGCTGATGCATCACGAAAAGTATTGGGTATATCAGGCGCATTAAAATCCCAATACGGAATTTTATCTTTAGGAAGGTTGGGATGTTTCAAGATAAAATCGGCAATATGCGTAGCCTGATCCAGGTATTTCTTATTCCTGGTTTCCCGGTACATGGCAGTGAATCCATACAATCCCCAGGCCTGGCCACGAGCCCAGGCCGACTCATCAGCATATCCCTGCGCGGTTTTCTTTTGATGTATCGCCCCTGTTCCTGCATCATAATTCACTACATGATAAGAACTATAATCGGGTCTGAAATGATTTTTAATGGTAGTATTGGCATGCGTAACAGCTATTTTATAATAGCTACTATCGCCCGTTGCTTTTGTTGCCCAGAATAATAATTCCAGGTTCATCATATTGTCTATAATAACCAGATAGTCATTTGGCTGTTTCGAATTCCATGACCTGATACAGCCTACAACAGAATCAAAGCGGCTGCTTAACGACTTAGCGCTATTGATCAGTATTTGTTTATATTCTTCTGAAGCTTGTATCCGATTGGCATTTCCAAAACTGCAATACATCATAAAACCAAGATCATGAGTATCCTTATTGTATTGCTCTTTGGAAAGCAGTTTCAGTATTCTTTCCGCCTCGGTTAACAGTTGGCTATTTTTAGTTTGCTCATATAAATACAATAATGTGCCGGGATAAAAACCACTGCACCACCAACCAGAGTTACTAACCAGCAAAGAATCCGAATTTGCATTATAAGATCTTGGAAAACGATCCGGAGCTAATCGTTTTTGAAATAAAGCATATTGTCTGGCTCCTTCATTGAATCCTTTATCAACCATATTCAATAAGTCAGCAGTAGATGGCGTCTGTCCAAAACAGAATAGGTTTCCATTCAACAGAAATAAAAGAAAAACAAAAATTCTTTTCAATACTATGTTGGGTATTATTAATCGCATCTAATGAGTATTATAAGGTGATATCTTGTTTTCCACCCTTTAGTTTTACGGTTTTACCTCTCCACACAAATTCTCCTGATAAATGTTCCGGTAAAAAAATATGGGCAGTAACCCCCTCTTTTCCTTTTCGTTGCAATGAAACAAAAATACTTCCATCAGGATGCGGCATTGACCCTGTTACTGTGGTTAATTCTCCCATAGCCGGTTCTATTCTTACTGAAGAAAATCCGGGTGCAGAGGGAACAATCCCACAAATCGTAGCTAAGAAATCGTAATTGGGACTGGAACTCCAGGCATGACAATCAGAGCGGGTTGGGTCTGGGTTTTCCGCAAAAGTAGTCAGCCCGTTTTCAATCATTCCACGCCATGGGGTGAGTTGCGAATAATACATATCTGCCATTCCGGCTTTTTTTAAGGCCCTGTTCAGGTAAAAACGATAATAAAAAGTAGCCTGACTAAGAGAAGTATCTTTTAATACTTTTTGCATCACGGGTTTCATTTCTGATGGTGACACTGTTCCTGTAAGCACGGCCATAATACTGGCATGTTGACTAAAAGAATTTTTTAATGGCGTGTTGGCCATAACCCCTTTCTTAGTATCAAAGCAAAGTTGATAGGTGCTTTTACTTAGCTGCTCTGCGAGATTACGATAATGAGCCGCTTCATTTGTTTTTCCATAAAATGTAAATAGTTCAGCAGCCTGCTGGAGGGTATTGACAAATTGTAAAGTGATAATAGATGAATTCCCATCCTCAGCACCATCCGGTGTACCACCAGGAAAAGAAAGATTCCAATCAACAAAGCTCCACCATTTCATTGGGCCTAGCATTTTTTTGGAAGGATCAATCTTCTTCTCGAACCAATCCAATACACCGGTAACAGGTATCAGAAAATCTGAAACAAATTTCTGGTCTTTTTTATGCATCCAATAATCATGGATCATGGATACCCAAAATAAGGAGAAAGGAGGAATTACCTGCAACCTGCTACTGGGGTAACGGCCCTGTGTTAATCCTTCCGGAACCCTTGAATGATAAAAATCCAGTATTGCTTTCCGCATCAATCTGTCATCGCCTGTAACATATAATGAAATCAGGGATTGTATTCTTGTATCTCCCTCATATTGCAATTGTTCATAGTAGGGACAATCAAAATAGGTTTCTCCTGCACATAGCTGTGCTGTTCGCCATCCGGTTTCCCATATTTTTTGTAAGGACTCATCATTCGAACTAAAAGCAGATTTTACGATAAAAGGATATCCTGTGGCAACCCCATACAGATCATTAATCAGTAATGGTTGCTCTTTGGTCGTAATATCTAACTGCATATACCGAAAGGTTCTTACCCAAAGTGGGCGGAATAATCGATTAGACCCTCCGTCTGGTAAAAACTGATCATAATTTCCAATCATTGATTTTCCTTCAATCTCATTTCGGTTTCCTTTGCTACCATCTTTATTAAATAAGGCTTCTCCATAAGTAATTTTTAGGGAGGATTCCTTACCACCACTTAGCCATAATTCAGGATATGCAACCGTATTAAATGTCTGGTCTAATAATATGCTGACTGTAGTATTTGGAGGAATGGTAAGCGGTTGGTTTCCCTTTATAAAATCATCTGATACCTGCATCCCGGATACACGACGAACAACCGGAATTCGTTGCTTATTCTCGCGCATTAAAGGAATATTTCTGGGTTGTAATGTCCAGAGATTATCCGAACCATATCCCACAGGGACCGGGCTCGCAATACGTCTGGCCGATTGCCAGTTTGCATCATTATACCCAGGCTGTTCCCAACCCCAGGGATATTGTGAAGCATCGATATGATCACCCGGACCCGTAACCATATAGGAATGTAAACGTGCCCCATTATCCGTTGAGCAGGGAGAATACGCCGTATTCTGATACACTTTCCAATCTTCGCCCGTATTAATCATTTTCTCAGCTTCTCCGTTTCCCTGTAACACAAAAGCAGTTTGATTGGTTATCTGTGCCACCGGCGCAAATACACCCATATTCCATACCTGGGCAGCAATGGTATTCGTGCCTTTCTGTAAATAGGGTGCTATATCTACTGTTTCAAAATACCAATTATACAGATCTCCCCTTGCCGGGCCACTGCTAACTGATTTACCATTTACAAAAAGACGGTAACGGTTATCTGCAGATACATTCACAACAAATTTTGAAGGAATGGCTTCAAGTGAAAAGGTTTTCCGAAAATGATATACGCCATACTCTCTTTGCGCAACGCCCGGACAAGTGATCCAGGATGAAGACCAATACCCATTTAATAAGGAGGGATTGATAGCAGCAATATCCTGTGCAAAAACTACAGAACCAACAAAGAATACTAAAACCAGTAACAATATTTTTTTCATAATGAATTGATTAGATCAGCAGTTCACTGTTTACTTTTTTGTGACTACAAAATGATACATACCAGACCCTAGTTTAACAGGTACATACCCGTTTTCTACTTTCTGCAGTTGTAATTCATTAGACTGGGAAACGATTACTCCGCTTTCTGTTATGATATCTGATGCATCTGCAGGTATAAAAATAGTAGCTGTAGTATTTGCAGGAATTTCCACATCCATACTCAGTTTACCTGATTCCAGTTTCCAGCTATTACTAAGTTTTCCATAATAGGTATCCAGACTGGCTGATGCATGGGTAAAACCTCCGCCAATATGGGGTTGTACGCGAATATGCTGATATCCAGGACCATCCTCATAAGTATCCAAACCAACCATAACTCTGTACATCCAATCACCAATGGCCCCATAGGAATAATGGTTATACGAATTCATACTGGGTACCTGAAAACTACCATCAGGTTTAATGCCATCCCATCTTTCCCAAATGGTTGTAGCACCCATTTTTACAGGATATAACCAGGAAGGATATTTCTGTTGTAATAAAAGTGCATACGCTACATCTGTATAGCCAAAACGGGTTAGCACATGACAGAGATACGGAGTACCTAAAAACCCTGTTGTTAAATGTGTTCCATATGATTTTATATTCGCAACTAATCTTTCTGCTGCCTGTGCACGCATTTCTTGGGGCAACATATCAAAGTTCAGGCTAAGCGTATAGGCAGTTTGTGTACCCGAAACCAATCCGCCATTAGATGTTACGTATTCATTGACAAATGCTGCTTTGATTTTTTTCAATAGCGATTCATAGAAACTGATATCTGCTTCTTTTCCCAGTACCCTTGCTGTGTTAATTAATAACTGGGTTGAATTTGCATAAAAACATTGTGCAATCAGGTTCTTATCAGTAACTGCTGCTCTTCCACTATTATCATCATCTGGTCGGTAGAAAAGCCAATCGCCAAAATGGCTACCCGTGTTCCAGAGATCATTTTTACTCACAGATTGGATATACCCTACCCATGCTTTCATGCTTTCATATTGGTTTTCCAGTATTCGCTTATCACCATAGGCCAGGTACATATTCCATGGAATGATATTGGCCACATCAGCCCATCCGGCCGAGCCTGCATCACCGCTGCCTAATACATTGGGTATTACATGAGGCACACTTCCATTAGGTAACTGGTCTGCCGAAAGATCTTTAAGCCATTTGGCAAAAAAACTGTTCACATTCATATTAAAGGCAGCTGTTCTGGAAAAAACCTGCGCATCACCCGTCCAGCCAAGTCGTTCATCCCGCTGCGGACAATCCGTTGGCACATCAATAAAATTGCCTTTTTGTCCCCATTGAATATTATGTTGTAATTGATTCACCAATGCATTAGAGGATTGAAAGCTTCCGGTTGGATTCATATCAGAATACAAAACCACTGCCGTAAAATTTTCTGCTTTTACTTCACCAGGATACCCTTCCAGTTTAATAAACTGAAAGCCATGCCAGGTAAAATGGGGCTCGAATATTTCTTCCTCTCCCCCTTTCAAAATATACACATCCTGCGCTTTAGCAGCGCGCAGATTGGTTGTATAGAAATTACCGGCTTTGTCCAATACCTCTGCATGTGAAACAACAATCTTATCTCCCGCTTTTCCTTTTACTTTAAGAGTGACCCAACCTACCAGGTTTTGCCCAAAATCAATTACCTGCTCACCTGCTGGTGTTTTAAATATTTTAACCGGTTGAATCGTTTCTTTTCTTCTTACCGGTTCATTATAAGTGGCAACCAAAATATCTTTAGAATAATTATTTACTGAAACCCCGCTCCAGTCTGCATCGGGATAACCGGGTAAGGTCAAGCCTTTTTTCTCCAACCTTGCATCAATGGTTTCTCCATTATATATTTCTGAATAGCGGATAGCCCCAGTTGTCGATTTCCAGCTTTCATCTGAAATAACGGAAGAAGTAGTTCCATCGCTATAGGTAATATCTATCTGCAACAAAAGAGCAATATCTTTTCCATATACATTGGAATGATTGGTAAATCCAATGGTTCCGCGGTACCAGCCACTACCCAGGGTAACCGACAATGCATTATTTCCTTTCGATAACATATCTGTTACATCATATACCTGGTATTGCAGTCGTTTCTTATAAGCCGTCCAACCGGGTGTAAAATAGGCATCACTAATCCGCTTCCCATTAATATTGGCTTCATACATTCCATGAGCAGTTATATAAGCTGTGGCTGAAATAATTTTCTTATTGATAGAGAATTCTTTCCGAAACATGGGACTTGGACGCTGGATACTATCTTCCGTATAACCCGGGCCTATCCATTTTGCTTTCCAATCACTCATTTTTAAAAATGCCGTTTGAAAAAAAGCATTTTCCTTACTGATTGCACTAGTTCCTGTATTATCCCAAACCTGTACCTGCCAAGTATATTTTTTGCCGCTTTGTAAGGGAGCACCTTTATAGGGAATATATACTGATTGAGCAGATTGAATTTTACCGGAAGTCCACACAGGTGTTTTCTTTTTCTCAGTATTGAAAACGATTATTTCGTACCCTGTTTGCGAACAATTTCTTTTCTCACTGCTTAATTGCCAGCTAAAACGCGGAATTGTTTCATCTAATCCAATCGGGTCTTTTTTATTTTCTGTCAAAAGATGGTGAACTTGTAACTGAGCGATGGCGACTGACAGCAAGAATTGAAGGGAAGCGGCAAGACATAGAAATTTCTTCATGGTAAGTATCGTTTTACAGAAGTAATATAAGACTCTTGAGGGAAAAATACGTCCTTGTTTTATTTGGGCCGGTAATACAGTTCTCTTTGATAGTAATCAATGCATTTCTATCCTTTTTTCTCATTTTTAGCAAAAGATATTCTGTACAATCCCGCTCCATGCCGCTTCAGAACCCTTTCAAAATATCCTTTAAAAGTTCCCAGGTCCTTGTCCTTTCCCGACCAAAGATCTCTTACCTGACAATTTTCCGGAAAGCCCAGCTTCGCAAAATCAACAGAAATGGTAGCTGAATCAGATGGCATTTTACCTTTCGGATCAGTTGTAAATACCAAAAATTGAGCTGAATTGCCGGTACTGGCATTATCTATTAATCTGCGGGATGTAAAATAGGTATATCCTTCGGGGATATCATATTCTATCAGCGAATTGGCTCCCGTACCCACTCCATTCTGCCATATTTCACCATTCGCCTGAAGCGGTGCCCCTGCCGCATTTTTGTTATTCCGGTTCTTACCAAATCCGCTGACAGTTTTTACCCATTTTATATCTGATAGGTTGATCTTGTTTTTCCCGTTTTCAATCCTTGCATCAATCCAATCTGCCATGATACCGGTACTATCCTCGGGAACTGCTTTTACACCGAGGTACAATTTTTTACTGTTTTTCAGGTCCAAATAAAGTGTTTTCTCTAATGTGGGTCTACCCGCTTTTTTTGCTACACCAGACCAAATTGCTTTCTTTTCATCCATCAGTATCGGATCAGCAATATTGAACAATGCCAGGTATTTATCTCCAGTTTCCGGATCATCTGCTACCCAGGCAACAGTATCATCCGTATGAAATAATTCCTGATTATGGATACTTTTCTGTAATACATCCAATACTTCTTTGTTGGTAATTAATGATTGGGTAAACGTATCAAGAGAAGGCAAATCGCCACCAAAAAATAAAGGGGAGCGGAAAATTGTCCAAAGGGTCATTAGTGTATATTGTTCATCCCGCGTAAATAAACTATTTCGGTCATCCCCTCTTTCTGCACGTATACCCAAATGTCCCAGGGGTAACATATCTCCATCAGGCCATGCACCCAATTGCCTGTAAATATTCCATCTTCTGAAAACCCGAAAATGATCTTTTAATTCGGGCCAGTTATCCCAAAAATCGTCAACAGTTCTCCACAGATTAGCGTTTTGCTGAACATGGGAAGCATTTACCAATGGGGTTTCACCGGGCGATGTACTTAATACGATCTTTCTGCCTGTCAGGTCAATGGCTTTTCGAATCATGGATATTTCATCCTGATGATAAGGAGCCGACAAATCATCCACCTTAATAAAATCAACTCCCCAGGATGCATACAATTGAAACAGGGAATTATAATAAGCCTGGGCACCTTGTTTTGAGGCATCTACTGTATACATATCTTTTAACCATTTACATTGGCCTTTATCACTGTAAATATCTGCTGCAGTAACTTTAGAGCCAAGTACAGGCATCCTATTTTTAACAGCAATCACAGGAACACCCCGCATAATATGGATACCGAACTTCAATCCGAGTGAATGTATATAAGATGCCAAATGCGCAAAACCCATTCCATCTGCCGAGGATGGAAACCTTTCTACTGAGGGCAATAATCTTCCATAACCATCTATGGAATATTTAGGATCTGTTTCATTATACCCATGTGCTTTATCATTAGCCACATACCATCTGATATCTACTACTATATATTGCCATCCGGCAGATTTGAGATACCTGCTCATATAATCTGCATTGGCCTTTACTTCAGATTCAGTAACGGTTGGGCCATAAGCATCCCAACTATTCCAGCCCATAGGTGGTGTGGATGCCCATTGATGAAAATCTTTTGCAGCCTTGTTTATTTGTGCAAATGATGTGATACTGATAAGGGTCAACAGTAGTATACAAGTTTTTGGTTTTCTCATAGGTTAATACGCACAAACTATTTTTACTTACCAGAATACTGTATATAAAGCCGCCAATATCCCCAAAATAATTACCGACCCAACTGCAAAACCAGGGGTTATCCGGAACAGGGTGGTTTCAATTTCAATAGCTTTTATTTTTTTGACATCCTCTTTGGAAGCAAAAAGACTCATGATAATCATGATCAAAACAATCAATAAAAAATCTATCGTCATTCTGTCCAAAAACGGATAATCAGGGAAAGCCCCACCTGTCCATGCAGGTAAAAATTTCAATACAGTCGAAATGGGAATGGTTAATAAAGCCCCTGCCATCGCTGCCGCTGCTGTGGTCCTTTTCCAGAAAAATCCTAAAAGAAAAATAGCCAGTACTCCCGGAGAAATAAAACCTACATATTCCTGGATAAACTGATAAGCCTGATCCAATGATCGTAATGCCGGTGTAACCAAAGCAGCAATACCCATTGAAATCACAACTGCCCATCTCCCGATCAGTACCAGTTTTCTTTCGCTGGCCGTTTTATTAAAATATTTCTTGTAGATATCCAATGAAAAAATAGTGGATATACTATTGGCTTTACCTGCCAATGATGCAACGATGGCTGCCGTAAGTGCTGCAAAAGCCACTCCTTTCAGACCGGCCGGTAATAGATTCATTAAGGAAGGATAAGCATGATCAGGTTTCAGGTTCCCGGCCACATCTGCCATTTCCTGTTGAAACATTCCTTTCTGATGCAATACATACATAACGATACCGGGTAAAACCGCAATCACCGGTACTAACAATTTTAAAAAAGCCGCAAACAAAATTCCCTTACGTGCAGTTTTTAAATCTGCGCCCAATGCACGTTGCACAATGTATTGGTTACAACCCCAATAAGCCAGGTTATTGATAAGCATACCACCTATCAAAACGGATAAGCCTGGTAATTCTTTGTAGTAAGGATCCGTTTTATGAAAGATCATATGAAAATGCGAAGGGGCTTCTTTTCTTAAAACGGATAATCCCTTCCATATATCATTTCCAAAGCCGAATTTTTCTGATAACAAACTGAGGGCAAGATAGGTGGTGACCAGTCCTCCTATTATCAAAACAAATACCTGCACTACATCCGTATACCCAATTACTTTCATTCCTCCGAGGGTAACAATAATCGAAAATAGACTTAGCCCAACAATACACCACCCAAAATCAATACCGGATATGGAAGAAATGGCCAATGCTCCCAAATAAATAATGGAAGTGAGGTTTACAAACACATACACCAATAACCAGAAAACAGCCATAATAGAACTCACCTGGTCATTATACCGGGTTGCCAGAAACTGAGGCATCGTAAAAATCCGGTTCTTGAGGTAAATAGGGATAATAAATATGGCTACAATTATCAGGGTAGCCGCAGCCATCCATTCATAAGTGGAAATGGCAAGTCCGAGTGCAAATCCCGAGCCCGACATACCAATAAAATGTTCTGCTGAAATATTGGAAGCGATAAGTGATGCCCCAATCGCCCACCAGGTAAGCGAACCTTCTGCCAGAAAAAAATCTTTTGAACTAGTGGTACCAGTTCGCTTTTTATGATAGATATAATATCCGTAAGCGGATACCAGAATAAAATAGATAAAAAAAACGATATAGTCGGCAAGCGCTAATCTATGCATAGGTTCTGCTTTACACCCGGTTGATCATCACAGTAAAAAGAATTGATTTAAAACAGTAATTCCTCAGGCAGGTATTTTTTAACCAATGCTTCATAATACCCTTTTAGTTGATTCCATTCAGGAGGTGTGGGATTCTTGGAATAAAGATCATAGGGATTAAACAAATTAACCCATGTAAACATCTCATGATCCCGCTCACTCATCAGATGATCATAACCATTTTCCCTATGCTGCGAATAAAAGGAATGGTAGCGTAACATATATAAAGCAGGTTCAGGAAGATATTCTTTCATCATCTGATAAACATATTCATCATGTCCCCAGGATAACAAAACATTATCCAGCCCACAGTTAGGCTTATAAACACCATACTGCGTATTATATCTTGCATCTTTTGAATCCGGGTTTTCAGAAAAGAATTCGGGATATACGATTTTATCCGAATGTGCGCAGCCAACCGGGAACGTATCCCCCACCACGGCCCATTGCGGTTCACCAAAAAGACAAAGTACCTTTCCCATATCATGCATTAAGCCAGCCAATACCATCCAATCGGGATGACCATCCGCCCTTATTGCTTCAGAAGTTTGTAATAAGTGTTGAAACTGGTCAAGATCAGTATCCGGATCAGAATCATCAACCAATTGGTTTAAAAAATCAAAAGCTGACCAGACAGGCATTTTTTTCTTATTAAACCTGAGGTAATCCTCCCTTTTTGTTTTTACAAAATCATAGGTTTGGTAAGTATGGTTGAGCCGGTAAAACTCCCTGACAGTATCTCTTTGCGGGTCTTCATAATTTCGGTATTCATCCGTCTCTTTGCCTTTGGTGATGGTTTCCGGATCAGGATACCGCAATAGTATGTCTTCTTCCCACTCGTCAAGGTTTTTCAAAGGAGATAATTCTTGATTGCTCAAATTGTTTTGGACATTGCCCATACATATATTTTTTAAATGTATTATTGATACCAAACCTGCTACTAATTTAGCTATAGGATACGAATCTTTTCTCAATTACACCGCATTTATTTACTAAACCGATTTCGTAAACAAATACCAGATAAAACTGATAGGGCTGAATGGTAAAATTCAAACCAGCCTATTTTGGGCATTTTTCACTTACCATCTAATTACTGTTGCATTTTTATAGAAAAAAATTATCTTTGCTATAGAGATAATGGAGTAACTGATTATTTGCTTATTCAATGGCTCAATCCTCTATCTACTCTGATCTTTTCTGCCGTATGCTTAACGGCATTGACCAAATACCCCACACCCTTATAGAGACTTTATAGAGAATCAACTTCTTAGTAAAGCTGTATATACGCTTAGTATACTTCGGGTATATAGTAGTCCAGTAGTATCTCTTGCCTAAGTATTCGATTAACTCATTGTTTTCCAGAAAGCCCGAAACACGAAGCGGATAAAAAGAAAACTAAACGCAAATAAGACGCAGATACGAATCAAACAAAAAGCTAGTTCGAAAAAAGGTGGAACCTGGGTCGATGAAACCCGAATAAAATAAAACAAACTTTATTGCTCCAATCATCTGGCCTAATAAGCTCTTTATTCAGAACCGCCCAAGTTGATAAAGATTTTATCAGGGGAATATATCCTCCCGATGAGTCAAAGATATTCTGCTTTGCTAACCGCAAGGTCTGGAGCCATCGTATATAACCGGGGAACACCAGTTGCCAAATCAAGGGAAACAATTTCTTCTGTTGAAATATGTTCCAGATACATCATCAAAGCCCTGAGGCTATTACCATGGGCAACAATCAGTATATTTTTTCCTGCCAGTAGGCGCGGGCAGATTACCGTTTCATAATAGGGAATTACCCGATGATAAGTATCTTCCAGACTTTCTCCATTCGGGGGCCTTACCGAATAACTTCTGCGCCATTCCAATACCTGATCCGCCCCGTACTTTTTGGCAGTCTCTGCTTTATCCAATCCCTGTAAGTCGCCATACATTCGTTCATTTAATTCGGCGGAATAGGTAATCGGGATATTTTCATTATGGGTTTCCTGTAAAACAATGGCAAGGGTATGAATGGCTCTTTTTAAGACAGAAGTAAATGCCTCATCCAGATGATACGCTTGTAAGCGTTTTCCGGCGCTGGAGGCTTCCTGTTCGCCCAATGGACTCAAATCCACATCCACATTACCCGTAAACCTGTTTTCCAGGTTCCAGGTGGATTGTCCATGACGAAGGAGGATGAGAGAAGGCATAAGAAATGAATATCGAATTTTGAATATCGAAAATCGAATTTTGTGGCATAATGGTTTGTAAATATACCAAGTTTAGAACTGCCTGTATTGGCTAGTTGTTAAGGTAATGTATAATCATATGAATACAACTCATTCACTGCCAAAACTCCTTTTCTCTGATTCTCTTCAGTGAAAAGCTTTTATTATTAAAAACACCCTAAGATTTCACTCGGGTTTAATCTTTATTTAAGTTTCAGGTTATAATCTAACCCTGTTTGCATGAGCCTTAGCTTTTTAGCTTGCCGAATTAACAAATACTATGTTAATAATGGCTTGATTTTTGCGATTTCGTATATCCAGATTAACCCTTTCGTAAATTGTCTGGTCAAACTTTCAACTAACTAAAGGTTATGTACATTTATTAAGATAATAAATACGGTTATGAAAAATTTCTATTTACGCCTCGCCATTTTCAGTCTTGCTATTTTCTCTATGGGGGCAGTATCTGCCCAGGAGGATTGGCCAAAACTCATTAACACAGCTGATGGTTCTGTTATCAGAATTTACCAGCCCCAGCCCGAATCATTTGCTGGCAATGTTTTTAAATTCAGGTCTGCCATTTCCGTTCAGGCACCTAATCAGTCTGAGCCGGTATTTGGCACATTCTGGTCTGTAGCCAATGTGGAAACAGATAAGGATACGCGACATATTAATATCATTTCGCTAAAAGTTCCCAATCTGAAAATGGGAGCGGATACGGATATTAGTAAGATCAACTATCTGAAAACCGTTCTGGAAACACAAATTCCTGAATCAGGCTTCAGCCTTCCCTTAGATCAGGTTCTTTCTTCATTGGAAATGAATACAGAAGAGAAAAAACTATCTAAAGGCCTGAACAATACACCGCCTAAAGTGATTTATGCAACAAAACCCACTATCCTGGTATTAATAGATGGTGCTCCCAAGTTTCAACACAATAACGAATGGGGAGTTGACGCCGTAGTAAATTCTCCTTTTACAATTGTGAGATATAACGATGGTAATTACTATTTGTATGGTGGTAAAAAATGGTATGTTGCCCCGTCTGCAACCGGTCCTTATCAATATACCCCTACCGTTTCTGATAACCTGAAAAAAGTGGAAGCGGCCGTTACCAGTGCCAATAGTGGAGATGCCGGATATACTTCAGATGCCGCCGCTGCACAAAACAATGAAATTGCTGATATAATTGTTAGTACAGAACCTGCTGAATTAATTCAATCAAAAGGCCCTGCCAATTTCACATCTATTGATGGAACAGGTTTGTTATATATGAGTAATAGCGATAATGACGTGTTCATGGATACCAATACGCAAGAGTATTATGTATTATTATCAGGTCGCTGGTACAAATCTCCTCAGCTAACAGGTGGTTGGCAGTATACAGCTGCCAATGCTTTACCTGCTGATTTTTCAAGAATACCGGAAGGCTCTCCGAAAGACAATGTATTGGCAAGTGTTGCCGGTACAGAAGCTGCCCGCGAAGCCGTAATGGATGCACAAATTCCACAGACTGCTAAAGTAGACCGTAAAACGGCAAACACCAATGTTACTTATGACGGTGAACCTCAATTCAAGAATATTGACGGTACCAGCATGCAATATGCCATTAATACACCCAGCTCTGTTATTCGCTACAGAAATATGTATTACAGTGTAGAAAACGGTGTATGGTTTGAATCAAACAGTCCGAATGGTCCATGGACCGTGGCAACTCAAAGACCAGAAGAAGTAGATATCATTCCTCCCAGCTATCCTGTTTACAACATGAAGTATGTATACATATATGATGTAAATCCAAATTATGTTTACATGGGGTATACACCAGGTTACCTGAATACATTTATCTATGGTCCAACCGTAGTATATGGTACCGGGTTCTATTATAATCCATGGAGAGGCGCCAGATTCTATGCCCGACCTTATACCTGGGGATTTGGCATGCATTATAACCCATGGATGGGATGGAGTATGGGATTTGGATATAGTTATGACTGGTTCAATATCGGATTCGGTTTTAGCTCATGGGATTATGGTTGGTTTGGTGGCTGGTGGGGACCTGTTATGTATCACCCTCCTTATCGCTGGGGTGGTTACCGTCCTTATGGTTATTATGGCAGAAACGCTGTTTATAACAGAAACACGATCTATAATAACAGAGTAGGTATCAATGCAAACACACGTTTTACGAATAATATCTATCACTATAGAAATGATGTGATCACCAATAATGGTGCACGTATTAATAATGCAAGGGTTGGTAATAACAATATATCATCACCAAGAGGAAATTTCAATGGCCCTGTAACCAATGGTGGAAATGGCATTAGAAATAATAATCCTGCATCCGGTGCTCAACAACAAAATGCTTCTCCAAGAGTAATGACCGACCAACAGGGGAATGTATACCAGAGAAGCAATGAAGGGCAATGGCAACAGAGACAACAAAATCAATGGAAACCAGTAACCCCTGCTCAAAACCCTGGGGTGGTTCAAAACCTGAACCGCCAGCAACAATTACAGGAAAGAGGTCAGGTTCGTACACAGAATTTTCAATCTGCCAGACCTGCTCAGTCTGCTCCTGCTGCAAGACCCAGCAGTGGCGGTGGTGGTGCCAGATCTTCTGGTGGTGGTAGAAGCGGAGGCGGCAGAAGAGGTTAAGCAAACTATTTTTTGAATATACTATGGACATGTTAGCCCATAGTATGTTCAAAAAATAATATCAGAGATACCAATTTATTTTATTATTCAACTATTAATATTTTTTATGAAAAAGGCAAGTCCCTATCTGTTAGTACTCCCGATTTTACTGGCAGCTTGTAGTTCATCAAAAACTTATTTTACCGCAGGTATTCGTAGTCGCGTAGAAGCGAACCAGCAACCACTGGAAAAAATTCAGTTCTATTCAGACCGGGATATCATTTTACGACGTGAATTAGAAACCGGCGAAACAAAAGTAACCGCCGGAAAAGTAAAGATTGAGAATGGCCATTATATCAATATCATCACCTTACCTAAAAACACGCCTGGTGTTTGTACAGTTGTAAAAAATAATGTAGTTGGTATTTCCTTTGAAGCAGGCGATAACCATTATCTAACATTTGGTAAAACCAAAAATGCACAAGCGAATGACCCCTATCGCATCTTAGCAAATGAATGGGTAAATGATTATGGTGTGATCAACTATGACGGGAAAAAATACCATATCCAACCCGAAGGAACTGAAGCCGCTATCCTGATCAAAACAAAAATGCTCAAAAAACACAGAGTAGAAGAAAGAGAGATGAAAGGAAGAAAAGTATCGGAAGCGAATACAGTTTTGAATACAGGAAAGTGAGAAATATCGAATGTCGAATATCGAACA
>CAIYKV010000244.1 GCA_903926855.1 uncultured Bacteroidota bacterium
CCTGGTATGGCAGATGATGTAATGACCGTTCCCGATGCAGATGAAGTAATTGCCCCATTACTTAGTGTAGTTCCACTGCAACTCTTGAGTTATTATGTAGGCCTTGCAAAAGGATTAGATGTGGATAAACCCAGAAACCTTGCAAAAAGTGTGACCGTGGAATAAGTTGATGGAATTACCTAACAAAGTACAGTTATGCTACAGAATACAATTGTCAAATCTCCCCTAAGTGCTCTCGGATATGATTTCATTAAAGCTCCCTATATACCCAAGGGAAAAGATGAATATTACCTGAGAGATATCCAGATCAGGAATGGAATTGATTATCGGGGTCTCTCCGCACATGAAATTGAAATGCTGGTTCGAAATGGAAACACGAGCGACAATTGGAATCATTTTCTGGTATCTGATGCATTTAATCCGGAGCTCGTAAAAAACTGTAAATTCTTTGGCTTGGTGCGGATTGGAAAGCTGGAACCACTTTGTCTAAGTTTTAGTGATCTCAAAGTGACTGTTGGCCTATATAATTCTACCATCATCAGCTGTGATTTTGGAGACAATGTGGTAATCAATAATGTAAATTATCTCTCTCATTATATTATTGGTTCAGAAGTAATTATTACGAATGTGAATGAACTGGTAACTACCAACCATGCTAAATTTGGCAACGGCATTATTAAAGAAGGAGAAAAAGAAGATGTTCGAATTTGGCTCGAAATCTGCAATGAGAATACAGGCCGCAGGGTGATGCCGTTTAACGGAATGTTACCCGGAGATGCATTTTTGTGGAGCCGGTTCAGAAATGACCGGGTATTACAGGAAAAATTCAAACAATTCACTGAACAGCAATTTGATAACCGCCGCGGCTATTATGGGAAAATCGGTGATCGTACAATTATTAAAAATTGTAAAATCATTAAGGATGTCTGGATTGGCTCCGATGCCTACCTGAAAGGTGCCAATAAACTAAAAAATCTAACAGTCAATTCTGGTCCTGAAGGCTTAACGCAAATTGGTGAAGGCTGTGAGATTGTAAATGGAATTATTGGATTTGGTTGTAGAATTTTTTACGGTGTGAAAGCGGTTCGATTTATTATGGCATCGCATTCACAACTTAAATATGGGGCCAGGCTCATCAACTCCTATTTGGGAAACAATGCTACTATTTCATGCTGTGAAGTATTGAACTCGCTTATTTTTCCAGCACATGAACAACACCATAATAATTCATTTTTATGTGCGGCACTGGTAATGGGGCAAAGCAATATAGCAGCCGGCGCAACCATCGGATCAAATCATAATAGCCGCGGAGCAGATGGTGAAATTATTATGGGGCGTGGATTTTGGCCAGGATTATGTGTTAGCCTGAAACATAATTCGAAATTTGCCAGTTTTACCATACTCACCAAAGGCGATTACCCGGCCGAATTAAATGTTCCCTTCCCTTTCTCACTCATCAGTAATAATGAAAATAAAAATCAGTTGACCATTATGCCTGGTTACTGGTTTCTGTATAACATGTATGCATTGGCAAGAAATGCATGGAAATATGTTGATCGCGATAAACGAACTGATAAAATTCAATTACTGGAATATGATTACCTGGCCCCGGATACCATTAATGAACTATTTACTTCTTTGAAATTGATGGAAACCCTTACCGGAATAGCTTATGCAAAAACGGCTACGGGGAATAAAAAAATCATTGATAAGTCTACCATTGGAAAACAATTACTTAAAACAGGGAATAAGATTGTGAATGACCTGGAGATTTTGGCAGAGAATATCGAGAATAGTAAAAGAAAAACCGTTCTACTGAAAGTGCTTCCTGCCTATAAAGTATTTGAAGAACTCGTTATCTATTATGGAGTGATAGGTATACTGGATTTTATTAAGCAAGGAGCTTTTGCATCCTTTGAAGATATGACTGCTGCCCTTCCATTGAAAACGAAACGTACAGAATGGGTGAATATTGGAGGGCAATTGATTCATACAGAAGACTTGTCTCAGTTAAAAGAAAAAATACATACCGGCAAAATAAAATCATGGAATCATGTGCATGATCATTACAGACAACTGGGTGAAAAATATCCAATGCAAAAACAAAAACATGCATTAGCCGCTCTGTCAGAAATAACTGGTATCTCTTTAAGAAAAATGGATGAACATCAATTCTCCAATCTGCTAAACTCGGTGATTGCAACAAAAGAATGGATGACCAAATGCATTTATGATTCCAGAGCCAAAGACTATGTAAACCCATTCAGAAAAATGGTGTATGAAAATGGTCAGGAAATGAATACTGTAATGGGGAAACTGGAGGATAATGGTTTTATTAAACAACAGGTGGCTGATCTTCAAGTTTTTAAGAAAGAAATCAGTGCTTTAAAAAGAAAATTTAAACTAAAAGCTTAAAATAATCCCGGATGTTTTTGGCATCCGGGATTACTATGTTTCTTATACGTCTATCCATTATAGACGAATACCCAATCCTACCTGGATCTGCTGATTTGTCCACTTATCTTTATTGTCTATATCATTAATATTCTGTAAGCCAATATTATACCGTGCATACAAACGAAGAGCAGATAAATTGATTTGAGCACCTACTACAGCAGCAAAATCACCTGACTTAAATGCAGCCTGGCTATTCTGCAAAATGGTCTTATCCTGTTTTAGCAGAATACTATACTGCGGACCAGCATTCAAAGTAAGTAGCCCATTCAGAATAGAATAACGCAATAAAACAGGAATGGAGAGGTAATCCAATTTCACTTGTTGCTGACCATTAAAATTTGCGCTTAAAGAGCCGGATCCATAGATTGCCTGAAAATTAGAAGGCTTGGTGCTTGACTCATTCCAAAGAAGTTCAGGCTGAATACCTAGCTTTTTGGTAAAATCCAATTCAGCAAAAGCCCCAAGATGATAGGAGAAATCAAACCCATTGTCAAAAGATTGGCCAGCTATTTTATTCATATTCCCGCCGCCTTTTATGCCAATTCTGAAACCCTGAGCTTGGAGGGTGGTTGTAAATGCGATCATCGCAAAGAGTGCTATAGATGCTTTCTTCATAAAAATTGATTTTGTTTAACTAACTATTCAATGATTATGCCAGAAAAGAACAGCCCCCTTAAAAACGGGTTAATTAATGGATAAATGCCAAATCATCTATTATTTTGAAATAACAAATGGATATAGCAACATTTGGCGACCTATTATGCCAATTCAATTAAAGTGATCTCAGGAAGGATCCCTACTCTGCCAGGATAGCCAATAAAACCATAACCACGATTTACATATAATTTTTGCCTACCCTCCTCATATAAACCGGCCCATTGTTTGTACATCCATTGAACCGGGCTCCATTTAAAATAAGGGTTTTCCAACCCAAACTGCATACCATGTGTATGGCCGGCGAGCATTAGGTCTATATCTGGATATTTTACTTTTACTTCTGCATCCCAATGGCTGGGATCATGGCTCAACAGTATTTTAAACGGGATATTTTCTGTACCGGGATAGGCTTCACTCATTTTGCCATATTTTGGGAACCGCCCTTTTGCCCCCCAGTTTTCAATCCCTAAAACAGCTATCTGTTGCCCGCCTTTCTCCAGGAGAACATGCTCATTCATCAATAAACGCCAACCCAAATGGGCATGAACCTGCTTTAAGCGCTCCAAATTCTCCATTTTCGCCTCTTTTGAGGGCCAGGCTACATAATCGCCGTAATCATGGTTCCCCAAAGAACTGAATACCCCCAGCGGGGCACTAAGTCTGCCGAAAACATCCATGTAATCCTTCATTTCATCTGCCCGGTCATTAACAAGATCACCTGTAAACAGGATAAGATCCGGGTTCTGCTTAATAATCATATCTACCCCATGATTTACAGCTTCTTTATTACTAAAACTACCGCTATGTATATCACTGATATGAATAATTTTTAATCCTTTAAATGCGCCGGGGAGGTTGGCAAAAGCAAGCGTAACTTTCTTAAGCTGGTAATTATACTTATTACTGAATCCATAAAGAAGCGTACCAAATAAAGTACCCCCAATGCCCAAACCCAGCCAACTCATGAAGGTTGACCTGGGAATTGAAGTTCCGGCTGCAGGCATTTTTTCAGCTCCTGAAGGGAAAATTTTTATCACTATCCAGCTAATGGCCCTTCGGATATCATCAGTCAGAAAAAAGACAGAACCGATTAATTTGGCCAGGAATAGCCCTACTAAAATGGCAAAAACATAATTCCTGAAAATGATTGACGTCTGTAAAGCAAGTATATATGGGAATAATAAAAGCGCTGCAAGGGTAAGCACAGAAACCACCCAAAACGATATATAAACAATTATCCGGGTCTTTTCATTGGCATTTTGGGTAACCGTTCTCAGGGCCTGGAATACATAAAAATCTAACAATACCATTATCAGGGCTATAATCCACCATGTACTTGCATTTCTCATGAATTCGTTTTTATATATCTATGGATGACGTTCCGACCGTACAAATATTGTAATATGACTAATTTGGGGAAGTCAGCAGCACAAATATACTGCCCCATCCTTTTCCGGTTATTGTAACCTGAATAGCCCCGTTGAAGATAGTTCCATTCTCCTAACACCTGTTTGGATAATAATGTTTCGGCAGATGTGGCCTAAAGTGTATTTTTGACGACTTTCAAAAAGAAACTCACTATGAAACTCACTTATTACGGTCACTCCTGTTTTGGTGTAAGGATCAAAGGCAAAAACATTGTTTTTGACCCCTTTATCCTGCATAATGAACTGGCGAAAGATATTCAACC
>CAIYKV010000245.1 GCA_903926855.1 uncultured Bacteroidota bacterium
ACCTATAATTTTATTATAGCAATCATAACTCCTGCCAAACTAGCTACTGCACTAGCCATACTCACAAATTCTAAAACACTTCCCCCCTTTCGTTCAGCTTTCCTAGGCACTACGATTTCACTACCGGGTAATACCTTAGGATACGATTTAAAGAAAAGGAAATGTTTTGCAGTAGCGGCTCTTCCATTTGCATATACAATATACGCTTTCCTCTTCCAGGCTTCCGCTGCAAAGCCTCCTGCATCACTGATATAATCTTTGAAGGAATTTGTTGACCTATATGGTACTTGTGTAGTTAATAAAACAGACCCACTAACCTTGATCTGCGCATCAAATTTCGGTATATACAACTCGTCTTTGGAACGCAAAACCATATCCTCTGCAGAGCCAGGATTATTTATAATCTGAGCCAGATCAAGCGGTATTTGATCATAGTCACGTCTGATATCCTCAGCTAATGAATTATTATTGGTACTGTCTTTGGTTTTACTATTTTTTTGTACTTTTTTCAATACATCTTCTGATTTTTCTTTTTCCTTATCTGTTTTATATCTTTTCAAATAAGCACCCTCCAGATAGGCATCAGGGGTAGCCCCCCCTGCACGTTTTAATACTTCACTCACCCGCTCATTACGGCTGCTCAAAGCATAAGGCCCAGGGTATTGTACCTGCCCATCTACTTTAACCGATTCCGGTAAAGTATATCCGGCTTTTCTTCTTACGGTAATTACATCAAATGGTTGTAAAGGCAGGTTGGCAATAGCCGAACTCAGATCGCCATTGATCTCTGTTTGCAGAATATTACTGGCCCGGGTATCTCCTTTGCCAATGCTATCTCGTTTAATCAACCGGGCTATTTCCACATTCTTATAAGCGGCATCGGTAAACCCACCAGCCTGTACAATCAGGTCCTTCAGGCTAAGCTTGTCTACATAATCATAATCTCCCGGCATCCGTATCTCACCCTGTATGGTAACCTTAAAAGAATCCCGCAAATCCTGGATAGAACTAATCAACACTTCATCTTCCCTTTTTAACAAGGGATTATTCTCAGCATCTCCTTGTAAAGCTTTTCGGATATCGAAAGAAACCAGGGAACGGGTCAGATCATCTTCCAATCGTAGAATCTGCCCCCTACCTGTAAACGCATCTTCCTTTAATCCATCCGCCTTGCGTATCAGATCTGCCACATGCAGGTTTGCGGACAATTCATAGATATCAGGCCGGTAAACAGCGCCGGTAATTTTAACCCTGTTCCGGTAACGGTTCAAAATTTTAGATGCCACAAACACATCTCCCGTATTAGGTGTATATGCCGTATAATCTGCGGACAAAAGATCATGCAGTTTTCTTTCCGTATCATTTCGCTGTAACACTTTAATGGAAGCTGTATACGCGGTATCTGTAAACCCGGAAGCATCCGCCAGGATATCTGCAAAATGTTCACCCGGTAATACTTCATAAATCCCCGGTCTTTTCACTTGTCCCTGCAACTCTACCCTGGTTTTATAGGGAGGTATGCGGATCACATCATTGTCTTTCAATCCAAGGTTATGGGTTTGATCACCATGCAATAAAAATTTATACAAGTCAATCGTATCAATCACTTTATTGTTCCTTATCAATTCAATTTCACGAAAACTTCCAAACTCGGTTGGGCCGCCTGCCACATACAAAGCATGAAATACAGTAGCTAGCGAAGAAATGGTTTTATTACCGGGAAGATTGCTACCTACCACAGTAATTCGAATACTCCTGATCTTACTCAGGGTAACCGATAATTTGGATCCTCCTGTTTTTAAATAGGGATACACACTATTACCCAGCAGTGTTTTCAGTTTCTGCGTGGCTGCTTCAATGGTTAATCCTGCCACTTTAACCTGACCTACACTGGGAATAGAAATAGCACCCTCTGCAGAAACCAACAAATCACCATCATATTGCTGAACTCCATATACCAATACCTGTATCTGATCATCCGGCCCCAAAACATAGTTCAGGGGAGTGGCTAATTTCAAATTGGGTTCAAAACTGGGTGCTATTTTACTATTGTATAGTTCAGATCCAAAAATCAAAGGATTGATAAAGGGCCTGGAATTTTTACCAAAACTGGTTGTATCCAACAAATCCGTGCTATTATTTTGTCGCAACCCATTCGTATTATCGGTAGTATTGGTTTTAAGTTTATTTACCCCATTCCCGTTCTTACTCAAAGCCGTAATCCGATCCTTTAATTTTGCAAACTCAGTGGCACTCATTCCCTTACTTAGGGCAAGTGGTTGGGCCTGGTCAATCGTCATACCAGCACTGGTAAGCTGAACCTGTAATTTAGCAATATCTGCATCAGTTAACTGATCAACCTGAACCTGGCTAAGGTCTTTACCCTTCAACAAATCCTGTGCATGTACTTGTTGAGCACCCATCAACACAAGGGCCAGCATTACGAATACTTTACAAATTCTGGAATACAACATATGATAAAAATAAAGTGATAACAATAGATGGCTTCGCCAATCTCAGTCACAGACTAA
>CAIYKV010000246.1 GCA_903926855.1 uncultured Bacteroidota bacterium
AAATGCATTGCTTATTTTTTCAGAATACTATTAATGTGGAAGTTTTTCTCTTACTAATCCATACACCCAGGTTCCGGATATGGCACTGAGCAAAGTAATGATGGTAACGGTTGCACCCGTACCAATTTGGGCAAATAATGGGCCGGGACAAGCCCCGGTTAAAGCCCAGCCAAAACCAAAGCAAAGTCCGCCAATCACCTGTCCTTTGTTAAACGGAGTGGAATGAAGGTCAACTTTTTCTCCATAAATTGTTTTGATATCAAAGCGTTTGATGATAAAAACAGAGATTACGCCCACCAATATGGCGGATCCAATCACACCATACATATGAAAGCTTTCTAGCCGGAACATTTCCTGTATGCGAAACCATGAAATCACTTCTGATTTGGTCAGAATAATTCCAAATAAAGTTCCATACAAAAGGTATTTAAAATTATACCACCAGGGGTGAACCAGTTCACTTGTATTAATGCAGATAGAATCCAGCGAACGCACTTCAAGATCTGTATTGGTTTCTTTTGGTTGCATCAGGATAGTTTTAAAATAAATGGGATCAAACAATTGGTCATAATAAAGCCGCCAGCCATAAAACAACAAGTAGCTACCAGTGAAGACCATTGCAGATTACTAATTCCCATAATAGAATGGCCGGAAGTGCAACCTCCGGCATAACGGGTACCAAATCCAACTAAAAATCCTCCAAAAACCATAAACAATAATCCTCTGACCGAGAGTAATGCAGACCAGTTAAAAATATCTACAGGTATCAATGTGCTGTGATCCGTAATTCCATTTGCAGCAAGTGATGTCAATAATTTTTCATTGACTACAACCGGTCCATTTGAAGCCAGTAAAGTAACTGCAAAACATCCACCGAGTATAATACCCGAAACAAAAAACAGGTTCCAAATCTCTTTGCGCCAGTTATATTGAAAAAAAGGAATCTTAGCGGGTAAACAGGCAGCACAAATATGTCGTAATGAAGAAGAGATCCCTAACCGCTTATTACCGGTTAACAATAAAATAGGTACCATTAAACCAATCAGTGGTCCGGCCACATACCATGGCCAGGGTTGATGCAAAAAAGAAAGCATGCTAATTTTTTTGAGATAAATCAGTAAAAGAAAAAAATTACATAATAAATATAGCCAAATAAAAATATTTTCTGGCTGACAGTAGCGGAAGCGATTACTATTTCAGAAATAATTCGTGGATGATAATATATATACCCATCACCAGAACAAACCAGCCAAACCCTTTTTTTAGCTTTTCGCCTGGTACAGATTCTCCCAATTTTCTACCAATAAAAGTACCTGTGATGGCAATCATAGTTAAGGGCGCCAAAAGCCACCAGTTAAATTCCTGGTGAAAAAGATCGCCGGCAAATCCGAATAGAGAGTTCATAGAAATAATCAGCAGAGAAGTGCCGATTGCCTGTTTCATGGATAAATGAAATGAGAAAATCAATACCGGTATTATGATAAAACCTCCGCCGGCACCCAATAAGCCCGTTAACAAACCTACTTCAACCCCACGTACCAGTGCTTTTCTGAAATGAATGGTATGGTCGGAAGGATCGTCTCGCACAACTGAATCTTTGCTGATCATATTCAGGGAAGCAATGATCATAACAATGGCAAACAGTAACATGGTAACCAAAGATTTGGTCACATAGAAATGTTCAATCCGGAATAAATTTTCGGGAATGATGGGCAGGAGAAACTTACGTATCAGCACCACGGTAATAATGGAACTGATTCCAAAATAAAAAGCGGCTTTAAAATGGATATTCCCTCTGCGAAAATTTTTATAAGCCCCGGCCAGACTGCTGCATCCTACAATAAATAAAGAATATCCGGTGGCCAAACTTGGCTGAATGTGAAATAGGTATACCAATACAGGTATCGTTAATATTGAGCCACCTCCGCCAATCAGGCCCAGGGATATGCCTATTAGCAGAGCAGCAAGGTATCCTGCTATCTCCATGTACTTGTTATTGGATGCAAAGGTTATGAATAATAACCAAGTTCTGGCAAAGAATTTCTAGCTGTTACTGATGCCTATTCTCTGGTGGATATATTTTGGATGCGTTATTTCGGATATCATACAATCTGCCAGATTACCCGAAGATATTTTATATAAATTGGGTTCCGGAGTATGGGAGGCGCTGGTAATATATTTACCATCTATGCCTGCATCTATAATATTCGGGGCACAAACAAATGACCAGTTAAGTGTAGAAGCCTGTAAATATTGATAGGCTTCCAGGTGCTCTCTTCCCACAGGTTTATATTCTTCCGGATAATCAGGTGCGTTCAATAAGTATTCACCATGCTTATCATCTAAAATCCCCATTCCGCCCAATGCTACGATTCGTTTACAATTTGTTTTCTGCATCTGCTCTACAATATTTTTCATCCCCAGACTCCTGGTTTTATCTGCACCACTAAAGTCTCCTCCCAATACTGAAATAACGGCGTCAGCATGCACCAATGCTCGTTGAACATCAGTCGCATCAAACACATAACCTTTCATGGCTTTAAAATGACCATCATGAGACTCCTTATCCAGCAAATCATTGATATTTCTGCCAAATGCAGTTATGGAAAAACCTCTGGCCAGGCCTAATAAAACCACTTGTTTTCCTACCATTCCTGTGGCTCCGAATACTGTAATATGCATACAAATTCATTTAGCGGAAAGGTACTACTAAAGCAGGGAGAAGCAAAAGAGAATCGGGTGATTAGTTTTGCGCAGCGAATGAAATCAGATCATCCGTATTGATGGCCATATGACTCTCATCATAAATACATTCCCCGTTTTTGATCAGCAAAATTTGAGGTGATTCATGAAAAACATGAAAAATTTCTGCGATCTTATTGGAAATATTGCGGTGATTGAGCAGGTCAAGATAATAATAATCCATACCATCCGGAACTACGGCACGTTCAAGCCTGTTAAGAACCATAGCACTGGTGCTGCATCGGGTACTATGTTTGAAAATTACCTGTGGAACAGTATTTGATTTTTCTTGTATCTGATTGAGTTGTTCTTCGGAATTAAGCTGGATCCAGTTCATGAAACTTGTATATAGAATAAAGGCAATTCAGGCAGTTTGCCAATTACCATTGTCTGAAATAATTAGGATTGGTAGTAGGACAGCCTCTTCCTCTGGATGGAGCACAGGAGGTAAAAACAGCTGCTGCTACCATCAGCATAATCAATAAAAGGGATATCTTTTTCATGGTTGTGTTTTAAGTAATAGTAAGGCTGTATTTTGCGTTATTGTAAAGATAAACTTTCAAATGTAAACGCTGCCCACCAGCTTTACAATATTTGTTAATTGTGAATTAAAGATATAACGTATGCGGGTTCATTTTATTTCAATAGGGGGAAGTGTTATGCACCAATTGGCCATTGCCTTACATAAAAAGGGCTACATGGTAACCGGAACCGATGATGAAATTTTTGAACCGGCCCGCAGTAATCTCGAAAAAGAAGGGCTTTTGCCTAAGCAGATTGGCTGGCAACCCTCATTGATTACCAGTGAGATAGATGCGATTATCCTGGGTATGCATGCCAAATCGGATAATCCGGAACTGCTGAAAGCACAGGAATTGGGTCTCACCATCTATTCTTTTCCCGAATATATTTTCCATGAAAGCCGGGATAAAAAAAGGGTAGTGGTAGGCGGTAGTCATGGCAAAACCACTACTACAGCCATGATTATGCATGTGCTTAAGCAACTCAACAGAGATTTCGATTACCTGGTTGGTGCCAAATTGGAAGGGTTTAGCCAGTCGGTCAACATAACCAATGCCCCTGTCATCATTTGTGAAGGAGATGAATACCCTGCCAGTGCCCTGGAAAGAAAACCGAAATTTCATTTTCTGTTTCCGCATGTGGCCATCCTTACCGGGATAGCCTGGGATCATATCAATGTGTTTCCTACTTTCCCATTTTACCTAGAGCAGTTTGTGATCTTTATCAATAAAGTTGAAATTGGTGGCGTATTGATTTACAATGCATCTGATCCTGTACTGAAAGAATTGGTTGAAGCAAATCTTCGTTCAGATATCCGATACCAGCCTTATGGGGTTCCTGCGCATATGATCCAGGATGGAAAAACCACGGTTACTATAGAAGGCATTACCGGTCAATTAAAAGTATTTGGTAACCATAACCTGATGAACCTGAATGCTGCTTTTCTGGCATGCAGGGAATTGGGTGTATCCGTAACTGATTTTATACAGGCCATCGCTTCTTTTACAGGTGCCGCAAAACGATTGGAATTACTTGCCTCCAACCAAAGCACGAATGTATACCGAGATTTTGCACATGCGCCCAGTAAAGTAAAAGCAACGATTGAAGCGGTTAAGCAACAATATCCAGACCGACAATTGATTGCGGTACTCGAACTACATACTTACAGTAGTTTGAATGAAGAATTTATGAAACAATATAACGGGGCTTTGGATAAAGCTGACCAGGCAATCGTGTTCTATTCAAAACATGCACTGGAACTGAAACGAATGCCTGATCTGCCTGCAGAGAAAGTAATCGAAGGTTTTCAAAAGAAAGGGTTATTGGTGATGAATGCTAAGGAAGCATTATACGAGTGGCTGCAAAAACAGTCTTACACCCAAACAAACCTTGTTTTGATGAGTAGTGGTAACTATGATGGCTTAGATATGCTTACTTTCGCAAATAAAATAACCCATAACTAAGCAGATCCACCAATGAAATTGCAACTAACCCGACCTATCGCTTTTATTGATCTCGAGACAACCGGTATTACCATCAGCACCGACCGTATTGTGGAAATTGCTATCGTTAAGATACTGCCAGACGGTACGAGGCAGGTAAAGAGGAAACTAATCAATCCGCAAATGCCTATTCCTGCTGGGTCAAGTGAGATTCATGGAATTACAGATGAAATGGTAAAAGACGCACCTAGTTTTAAACAGGTGGCAAACGAAATAAAACAATTTATTGAATTATGTGATCTTGGCGGATACAATAGTAATCGCTTCGATATTCCTATGCTGCTGGAAGAATTTCTGCGTGTGGGTATTGAATTTACTGTAGAAGGCAGAAAGTTGGTAGATGTGCAGAAGATTTTTCACATGATGGAACAACGAACCCTTAGTGCGGCCTATAAATTTTATTGCCAGAAAACATTGGAAGGTGCCCATACGGCAGAAGCTGATGCTACGGCTACCTGGGAAGTACTGGAAGCACAGGTAGAAAAATATCCGCAGATCGGTGATACAGTAGAAAGTATTGTGAAATTTACCGGGGAAGATGATATTGTTGATTTTGCCCGCCGCTTTGTGAAGGAGAAAGGAGTTGAGATATTTAACTTCGGAAAACACAAGGGAAAACCTGTGGTGCAGGTATTGAAAGAAGAGCCCCAGTATTACGATTGGATGATGAAAGGAGATTTTGCTATGAACACCAAGCAAAAATTAACAGAAATCCTCAACAGAACGCTACTAAAAAAACCATAAGGATGTAAATATTCTATTCTTATGACCTAAATTGCGACCCTAATCAATCAATGTCGTAACTTAGTTTTAAGCCCCCCCGCAAGCATTTGGAGAAATTAGTTATTATACCAACCTACAATGAAAAGGAAAATATTGCCTTAATCATACAGGCTGTTTTTGCTTTACAGAAAGATTTTCATATTTTGATTATTGAAGATAATTCGCCTGATGGAACAGCAGAAATTGTTCGTTCATTGATCAATACCTACCCGGGTCAGTTATTTATGGAAGAAAGAAAAGGCAAACTGGGTTTAGGTACCGCCTATATTCATGCATTTAAGTGGGGATTGAAACACGGGTATGAATATATCATGGAAATGGATGCTGATTTTTCGCATAACCCTGCCGACCTGGAAAGATTATATGATGCCTGCAAAAACGGGGGAGCGGATGTGTCTATTGGAAGTCGCTATGTACCGGGTGGTAAAACAGAAAACTGGCCGCTGGATCGTCAGTTATATTCAAAAGGGGGCGCATTCTATACAAAAATAATTACCTGGATGCCGGTGAATGATCCCACAGCCGGTTTTGTTTGTTATAAAAGAAAAGTACTCGAGTCTTTAAACTTCAACAGAATTCTTTTTGTAGGATATGCATTTCAGATAGAAATGAAGTTTGCTGCCTGGAAACTGGGCTTTATCATCAAAGAAGTACCCATTACGTTTATCGACCGAAAAATCGGCGTCAGTAAAATGAGCAAAGGGATTATCAAAGAAGGTGTGCTGGGAGTACTTAGCATGCAATGGAAAAGCCTTTTTGGGAACTACCGGAAAAAAATCAGGAATTCTGCCTAGAACCTTGTCATACAATTATTCATAATTTCTTTGAATAATATTCTCCCATGTTTTTTGTTTAATGGCATCTAATACCAGCCAGCATGCTATACCGGAAAGTATGGCCAGAATACTGATCACGAGGGTAAAACTATATAGAAAATACTGTGCCATTGCCAATGCCCCGGGTATAATCAATGAAAACAAGCCCCTTATAAAGGAACCGGATTTTGAATTCATCGATTGCAAAATAGAAAAAGGTAGGTCCTTGATACTGATATACCCCACACAACAAACCACCAAACATTGGTTACAAATGCCTAATAACAAATTTGGAATGATTTTAATGCCAACAATGCCCAAGGCAATAATAGAGGTGAAACCAACAATAGGAATAAAATATTTTACCAATACCGACTTAACAGCTCCGCTTATAACAGCACCGGGTTCTTTTACCGGAGAAACGTAATAGATCCAGGCTGCTTTGTATTTCTCTGAAAAGATTAATTGAGACAATGCCATCAGCAACATAAAACTACTAATGTAAATCACTCCAATAAACACAATTTTACCGGAACCCGTCTGCTCCTGTATATCATGAAACGATATTTTTTTTCCATTTGAAATATTAATAAACATGAGCACTATATACACCAGCAGATACCCAAATGTGGGATAAACTTTCATCTTATAATCCCGGCTTCTGCTTGTCATCTTCCAGGTAAACAGGAACGACATTCTTTCAACCCCTTTCTGTGTTATCCAATGAGAGAAATGGCTTATATAGCTGGATGTGGTTGATAAAATTTTATTTTTTCCTGTTTTTACAGCTGAAGATTCCCCCTCGCTTCCGCTGATCATGGATAATTTTTGGTTGAAAGATGGAGCAAAATAAGTGATCACTATCCAAATACTAAACACGGGAAGCACAATACTTAATAAAAAACAAACGAATCCAAATGCTGTAAAATCAAAGCTTTTCATGAACTGCCAGCTGACAGCCAGCCAATACGAAGGGGCAAAGATTGCCCAGGTAGAAGTACTGACTGAATACCCAGCAAGTGCTGCTTTATTAATTAGTCGGGGTACAAGTTGATACCCACCATAAAATACGATGGCAAACCCAATCTGAAAATAGCTGATGATGGATTTGAATTTCTGCGGTGTTGTTAACCGGAGAATCAAAATATACATAGCATTGATCAGGAAAATAGTAAATAATGTTGCGGAAAGAATTAAGAAAATAAAAGGGAATAAGCCACCTGCGCCATGCAAAACCCCAATCAAAATCATACCCGGTAAACTCATTGGGATAACGATTTTTGATACATGTATAATAATATGCAATAACCTTGCCAGCACAAAGGTTTTGTCATTAATCGGTTTGGGAAGAATAATCATATTATCCCTTACATCAATCAAAACAGAAGTGAAATCAGAAATTAGGGTAGAAGCAAGCACAAAAATATAAAAGCTGAAATAGATTGTCAGCTTAGTAATATCATCATTTCCCACAGCAAAACTTACCAAAAATATAGACCCTAAAATAACAGAGAAAAGCATTAAACCCAGTGTGGCAAAACTTATGGGCTTAACCTGTTTTTTTTGCCTTGTCTGGTGAATACTGTTTGGTCTCCGGTCATCCATAATTAGTTTATACCTAAGTATGGTTTCTAAATGGGCTGTATTAACCCCCATCTTTCTGTAAAAACCTGATGGAACTAATAACAGTTTCAGGAAAAATTTATTGATAATATTCATGAGTCTCTTTATTTATTTCCAAATGCATTCATTAACTCATCGGCGGCATCCGAAAGTGAATCCTTTGCTGTCATATGGGCAAAAATCTGTTCCAGGCTCTGATTACCCTGTTGTTCTTTCAATTCCTCAAAACTTCCATCGGCAATAACCACGCCTTCATTGATCAGAATAATCCGGTCACTGACTTTCTCTACCACATCCATCATATGACTGCAATAAAAAA
>CAIYKV010000247.1 GCA_903926855.1 uncultured Bacteroidota bacterium
TAACAATTGTTAAAGCGCCAAAGAAATTCAGGTAGTGACTAATCTGCTCATAAGCTGATCCAAATAGTAATCCAATGCCCAGGTATACTACATATTGCAAAATGGAAGTGATCAGGCAAATTCTTATAAATCTTTGGTATGGTACCCCTGTATTACCTGCGAGATAAATACCGGCAAAACCTATTCCGAGTGTTATTTTTGAAAGCGAGATAATTTTATTTGGATTGGTATCAAAATAAATTCTTACGCTGTCAATACCTCCCTTGCTTAGCCCCAGTTTTCGTACCAACATTTTTATAAACCCCGGTACACCCCATTTACCAAGCAGGTAACAAAGCGAGTCACCGGTAATATCTCCCAGAATAATTACAGGATAAACAAAAAGTATATTTAAAAAACCACCCGTACATAAAAATCCTGCTATTACTGCCAGAATAGGGCCTTCCACAATTGCCAGCGGAAATAATATTAAATATTTATACTGGGAAACCAGCGTGTATATCTGTTCCAATCAGTATAAAAGTAATTGTCTAATGTTACCATAAAATGAACAATTGCCATTGTGCTGTTTTTGTTAAAAAACCTCTCCCAGGTTGCCTACAAAGCCTTTTGAACCATTTGCACCGATACCGTAATCAATACAGGCATTTGTTCCGGAAAACTTATTGAACTTAATCCGGACACCGAAACCAACAGCAGGGGAGATCACCTCAAATTTATTGCTGCCCAATTCGGATAATGATTCTGCGTTACTAAAAACTACCCCGCCCAAAAACCCGTCTTTCGTAATATTAAACCTGAGTTCGGCTTCCAGGTCGATCATTTTTTTACCCGTGAACCGGCTTTGTTCATAACCCCTGCCGGTATTATTATAGGTGTCAGATCCTGTAGCCGGAAGGTCGAGATAAGGAGGATTGCCATTGAGTACAAATACACCATAACACCAGAGCGCCAATATTGTGTGTAATGGCATTTTAATATACTTCCTCAGATCAATCAATACCGAGTTCCAGTTTGTGTTGGCACCAAGTGCCTGGATATTCTGCACAAACTGAATGTTGGCATACATGCTTCCTCCCTGTGGATTAATTGCATTTTCCCGCGAATCATATAATACATTCAGCGCAATTCCGGATGAGGTGGAGTTTTTACTAAACCCATATTTTTGAAAATCCGTTACCTGTCCCGGCTGTAGTTCCGATTCAGTAATTCCCCAATGATGATCCAACTGATAACCGGCACCCAGATATATATCTTTTTTCAACCGTCTTAATACCTGTTCGTAAAACCGGATATATTGAAAGGATACAATATACTTATCTGTAAGCAGGGTATGCCCTCCAAAACCATAGGTATCCTGCGGATAATTAAGATAACGCCAGTCACCAACCATGTTATATTTGTTTCCCGGCGTCCATATTGAAGATTGTAACGGTATCAGCATTTGCTTTTTCTGTGTGTATTTAACCGCCCCAAGAAAAGTAGAGGTATTTGTTTGCTGTTGTAAACTGGTTTTTAATGCCGCATTACCTACAATGCCACCTGTAAAACCAGTAGCTAGTGTAATTTCAATAATAGGCGCAATTGTAAAATACAAATGGGTGTTTTTGTTGACCGTACTGTCAACCCGCAAACCGGAGTTTTTATGCAATAGCCAATTGGTTACATCAATCAGGTCTTTTTGTTGTTTATGGTCTGTTATTTTTCTTGTGATTGCGGTGTCTGTTTCTATTTTGGAAGAAAGAGCAACTGTTTGCGCAGTTGCTGCTACATAAAAGCCAGGGCAGGCGGCAAATAGTGCTATTAAAAAAGCATAAGTATATAACGATAA